>JAUNAI010000025.1:15272-25486 GCA_030527705.1 Planctomycetia bacterium
GATTCTCACATGGTTTCTCGCATGATTTTTAGCGTTTAATATCCTGAAGAAGCGGATCTACGCGTTTTCCATACTGTGCGGAAGGCTGAGCCTAACCGGTCGGGTCTGAACCTAGGTACCTTTCAGAACGCTACGACGCGGATTCTGAGCGGGCTTAGAAGGCTGAGTCGACGGAATCGGAAATGCGGAGAGGTCATCTTCTACGTCCACTGGCGGAAGTGCCGGTATGGTGTCGGCCGGAGCCGCGTTGTTGGGCTGGAGAGCGTCGGTCGTCCGTCTGTTATTCTGACGGGTACGCGACTTTCCTTCCGGCGGTAATTCATAAGAATAACCACCATGTGGCTTACTACTTTCCTGAATCTGGGCCGGGACGGCGCGCTGACTCAGAGTTCCTTGCTGGTTTACACCTTCACCCGGCACGCTGAGCTGAATCTGAGACGGGGAGACATAATCGCCACGGAGATAATCTCCAGAGAGCGAGGAGAGAGCTTGCGGATCCGTCTGCCAACCACCACCGAGAGCCGTGTAAAGCGTGACGACGCTAGAGGCAAGCTGCGCGTGAATCTGCGCCAGTGAACGACGATTGGAGAGGAGGTTACGCTGGGAGTCCAGAACCACCATGTATTCACGTTTACCCGCATCATACAGGTCGAGAGACAGTTTCAACGCTTCATCGTAGTTCTTCACCGAATCGACTTGCTCTTCATATTGATTCTGAAGTTTGACGTAACCAGTAATTGCGTTGTTAACTTCTTCCGACGCTTCGAGAACTGCCTGCTGGTATTCCAGGCGCATGGCTTCCGTGACGCTTTCCTGTTTCGCGATGGAGCAACGCACACGACCGAACTCGAAAATACGCCACTGTAACCGTGGCATGATACTTGCCGTGATACTCCGACTGGTGAATAGGTCGTCGAGATGTTCCGCCTGAAGTCCGAAAGAACCGTCGATGTAGAACTTCGGATACAGTTCTGCCTCGGTTGCGCCGATTAAAGCGGTCTGCTGGGCGAGACGACGTTCCAGTCCGCGAATGTCCGGGCGACGACGGAGAATGTCTGCCGGAATACCGACAGCCAGTGCGTCCGGAGCGTTCGGAATCTCATTATTTCCACGCGTGAGCAGTTCACGGACCGTGGCTGGCGAGGCACCCATAAGGGAGGAAAGACGGTTAATGCACTCTTCATAATTCTTCTGAATTGTCGGAAGACTCGCTTTCACCGTCGCGAGGTGAGCCTGCGCCTGAACCAGTTCCACTTTACAGTCGGCACCGGCTTCTGCACGAATCTGGATTTTTTCCAAATAGGTCTCCAGACTCTGAATATCGGCACGGACAATCCGTTCTTCTTCCTCGAAAAGACGTGCGTTAATGTATGTTCTGGCTGTCTCGGCGAGAAGAAGCATCTTCGTGTTATTCAGATCTTCGATCGTTGCCTGCCACGCAGCGTCATAAGACTCGATGTAACGGCGAATCTGACCGAAAACGTCCAGTTCCCAACTCGCAGCTAAGTCCCACGTCCACGCAGAGTGATACGTGTGTTTAGCCGTGCCGACTCCGGGAGACATGGTACGGGAGAAACTCGCTCCTGTACCAATTGCCGGGAAAAGCTCACCACGAGTATAACGGTAATCCATTTCCGCCTGATAAATACGCTGAGCGGCGACCTTAATATCCAGATTCTGCTCGTTCACCGTCTTAAGTAACAGGTTCATCGTTTCATCATGGAATACGGACCACCAGTCGTCCAGCGCGGGCAACTCGTTATGGAGTCGCGCTTCCTGGCCAGCTTGCGGCTGCTCGTTTTCCAGTGTTTTCTCGTTCCAGTCGGATTGGACCTTCGGTGTCGGCGGCGCAATATAATCCGGGCCAACTTTACACCCGACCGCCAGAACCATCACCGCACTTATCGCGGCTGTGCCACGTACGGCATTCCGCAAGCGTGGGTTCATCATCCAGAATGACAAATCTCGGAGCATCTTCGTCACCTTTCATTCTTAAATTAAAAAAACTCAAGTATATTTACTGGCATATACTACGCCCTTTACTCTTGTTTTTTCATCATCGGAAAAATGTCCACTGGAACAAAAGTTAAAATGTTATGATTGTGTAATTTTTTCTAAAATTTCTTATTTTTCTCTTGATAGGGGTTGTGGTGATTGTGTGAGGGTGAATATTTCTCATGTATCCCGAAAGAAGTGACAATTCCCGGAAGAACCCCCCTTGTCGCAAGAGACGATTTCCGGTATAATATATAAAGAATATATTATATCTCCGAAAGAGATGCAAGAAAAGTGATTGAAACACGGAATTGCGCAGTTTCGGGAACACGGTTTTTTCAGAAAAAGATGGGATACGCAAGTCATGTTGACTTATCATACCGCCGGTGAATCGCACGGCAAGGGACTTTTAGCTTTAGTGGATGGTTTTCCGGCAGGACTGGAAATTCGACCGGAAGTTATTAATTATGAACTGAAACGTCGGCAGGGCGGATACGGACGTGGTGGGAGACAGAATCTGGAAACGGATACTGCGGAAATTATGACCGGCGTCTGGGACATGACCACGATTGGAAGTCCGATTGCGTTATGGGTGAAGAATCGTGATTACCGACTTCCCTCACTTCCTGATCTGGAAACGCCACGGCCTGGACATGGTGACTTGAGTGGCTCGCGGAAGTATCTTTCCGGTATGCGCGCGATTCTGGAACGTGCCAGCGCAAGAGAGACAGCAGCACGTGTGGCGGCAGGTGGACTGGCGCGACAGTTGCTCACCATTCTCGGAATAGAAGTTTTTGGCTTTACTGCTCAGGTAGCGGGGCTGGATCTGACGCTGACGCAGGATGCTCAGGACGCTTTTAAGATTCTGGAATCGTCGGAAGTGGAAATGGGCGCTACGTCGGCAAGCGACGCGGAAACGAAACGGAAGAAGGCTCTTGAGAAACTCCGGAATTTACGGGATGAAAATGCACTTTATGCTCTCTCCGGCGCGCAGGAAACGAAAAAGGTGACGGACCGCATCGATCAGGCGGCAGGAGACGGCGACACGCTGGGTGGGATTCTGGAAGTCCGTGCTTTCGGTCTCCCGTTCGGATTGGGGACGCACGCACAGTGGGACGAGAAGCTCGACGGAAAGCTTGCGCAGGCGGTCATGGCGATTCAGGCGATGAAGGGTGTGGAAATCGGTCTCGGTTTCCAGTCTGCGAAACTTCCCGGCTCGGAGGTTCATGACGCGATTGGTTTCGACGTGGACGAAATGCACACACGGACGCTGGGATTTACGCGACCCACGAATCGTGCCGGCGGACTTGAGGCGGGCATGACCAACGCTCAGCCACTCGTGATTCGTGCGGCGATGAAACCGATTGCGACATTGAGAAAGGGACTTCCGACCGTGAACCCAATCACGCACGAGCCGGTTTCCGCGTGCTGGGAACGGAGTGATATCTGTGCCGTCTCTGCTGCGGGCGTTGTGGTGGAAAACGTCGTCGCATTCGCACTTGCCACGGCAATTACGGAAAAATTCGGAAACGACAGTGTTGCGGAGATTCAGGCGAGAGTTGAGCTGTTTCAAAAAATGGCGGAAACCCACACAAAATAAAAACAAAAACAAAAACAAGAAAAGCAAGCAATCGAAGATTGCGATCAAGAGTTTTTTTGGAAGAGGGTTTGGGAGAAAACTATTTTTGCAAAAAATGGTTTCTCCCACGAACCGTAACGACATTACGGGTAGCCGATTTCTCCCGATAGGGTGAAATTGGTGTTGGTGTTTAGAAATGAAAAGAACCCTGTAGGGGTGATATGTAATAGCCGGGGGGGGCAACCCCCGGTAAGACGGAATCCCCCATCCACGCCGACCGCGTAGCGGTCGAATAATTCAACCGCTACGCGGTTGAGGTGTTTTTGGGTTCTAACGCATTCCGGGGGTTGACACCCCCGGTTACATACATTTGACCGCGTAGCGGTCGGAAGATGGTTTTTCGGCAATTCAACCCCGACCCCACCGGTTCGCTACGTTCACCACCTCCCCTAAAAAGGGAGGCTTTAAATTGTTCCCCTTCAAAAACTTTTTAGTCAGGTATTTTTTCATTTTTTTCATCATGTCCAAACGTTCCATTCTCATCACGCTTTTTGTGCTGCTTGGTATGTTGCCGACGCTGGGGCTTTCCCTCTTCAGCATCTATCGGCATACGGATTGGTATGTACGGAATTACGCGACGTGGGGCGAAAAACAACTCGAAATCCCTCTTGAAATCGGTGCTGTTCGGCATCATGCGTTTCAGCGTGGAACGTTGGAATCCATCACCGTTTTCCAGCCGGGACCGACGGCGGAGGGGGAACGGCTTCCGTTGGCGACGCTCGATCGCGCGGATTGGATTCAGTATGGCATTCTACGGGATGGCGAGGAACGACAGTTATTACGCTGGACTGTTCCGGAATTAACGCTCGATGCGCATGGTCTGGAGCCGTTATGGAACGTTCATCGGCAACTTCTTTCGGGTGATGACTTCTGGAAAACGCACGAGTTGGCGATTCAGATTGATGGTGTTGTTCGGGTCGGTTTCGAGGAAGACGCGCTGGAATTACAGAAGGCGACGCTTCGAATTCGCATGGAAAATGGCGTGCCAATCACGGAAATTCGGTTTCTCGTCCCGGACGGAGAGCGAATGGCGCAGGTGTCGGTGACGCTCCAGAGAATCGTTCAGCACTCGGCACAGATTATGCAGGCGACGCTCGCAACGGATACGGCAGGACTGCCGACACACTATCTGAAGGGGCTATTTCCGATGCTCGAAAAGTTAGGGAGAACGTGTCGATTTACTGGGTCGATTGCGATTCAGCAGAGTTTCAGTCGTTGGAGTGGGTATTTTCGCGGACGGTTCGATTTCGTGGATACGTCGGTGTTTCTGGCACCTGATTCTGTGACGGGACTGGGAACGCTCAACGTTGAAAAGGCGCGTTTTGACGGTGCCCGACTCGTTATGGCGGAAGGAACGTTCCAGATAACCCAGGGAACGATTTCTCGAGCGTTTTTAGATCGAATCATGCGGATTACACAACTTTCGACGCGCGGAATCCCGCTAGAGCCGACCGCGACGCAGAACTTCCGGGAATTGGCGTTTCGGTTCAGTGTTTCTGATACGCAGATGCAGATTTATGGCCAGTGCGCAGGGTACGGAAGTGGGGTTTTCATGACCAGTGTGAATGGACCGATTCTCTGTGAACCCTCTTTTTTACGGGGGCCATTTTCTCGCGCAGTCTTTATGGAAACGCTGATGAAATGATTTCTTTATAAGTAGATGGGGGCGAACTCTGTTTTAGGGATTACGAAAATCGTTTAAGATACCCGAATCAGACGTGGGATGGGGTAATGTTGTCCGTGGATTTTTCCGTATTTTCGTCGGAGTGTGTCAAAATCGTCATGCAGAAACTGATACATTTCCACCGGCGGATTCTGCGCCAGCCACAGTGATGCTAGTTTCTCTGCGTAGGCGTCATAATCTTTCTGTGAGGAAGAATGCGCATAACATCGGCCCGCGAAACGTCGAATGTCGCCGTCAAAACGCTCACTAATATGCAGAAGCTCATGAACCGTCGTGATGAGTTTATTCCGAAAATCAGTATTCAGAAAACGTGGAACATAGAAATTGAGCAGGTAGAGATATTCCATTCCGTGCGGGTCCAACATGCGCTGAAGCGTGTAACGCTGTTTCCGTCGGATCGTCGTTAAAGAACCATTTTCGAAACGTAATGGCGTCAGTGAAGCGTAACAGCCGTATTCACTTGCTGAGCGTGTCTGGCAAAAACCGACCGCAACTCGCTCCATGTGAATATGCTGTAACGCTACAACTTTCCGCGTCATATCTTCACAGATAATCCGCATTTTCGCGGTAAAATCGAAAGTGGAAACCTCTTTCGCCATGAATGATATGTCTCCTAAATGATAACTATCCCTCACCTGAATATTTCATTTCCTACAGATTTCATTTTTCAGTCATGAAATATTCAGGTTAATAAGGGAGATGTTTTTCACTTCTTAAAACCGTGAAATGAATCCTAGGTCCAGACCGAAAACGAAAATCGTCAGGCCTAGGAAGAGAAGTAATCCCAGATAAGACAGGATAATCACGAGGTTTTCATTCGGTGCTTTTCCGGTAATTCCTTCCCAGAGCAGGAAGACCACGTGACCGCCGTCCAGTACCGGAATTGGCAACAGGTTCAGTACCGCCAAGTTCGCGCTAATCAGGCAGACGAACATTAGGAGATTCGAGAGTCCTTCCCGCGCAGCAGAATACGCAACTTGCGCAATCAGAACCGGTCCGCCGAGACCTTTCGCGGAAACCTGACCACTTCCCAGTTTACCGAGCATCCGATACACTGCTGTCAGCGCGTTCCACGTCTCCGCACCTCCCAGTGCCAGTGCACCAGTGAGTCCTTTCTTAATGAAAATCTGTTTCGACTCGAATACCAAATCGGAATGGTACACGAATACATCCGTATATTCCTGAAGAGCCAGTTTCGCTGTAATTTCATTATTCGTTCCCTTTTCCGGGTCTGCAAAAACGACCGTCGCGGTGGTCCCTTTTACCGGATACAGTAACATGAAATTATGATACAACACGCTCCATGAAAGCATTCCATCTCGGAAAACATGCTCAGACGGTTTTTTAAACTGTTCTGCGATTTTCTTGGAATTCTCCGTCAGTTCCGCTTCTTTATTTTCCGTATAAGCCAACGTAACCGACTTCAGAGCAAAATTCGGTTTAACTCCCTGTTTTTCCGCTTCCGTGCCGGGAATTACGGCCGAAACGACTGGCAGAATCTCATACGTCAGCCCAATTTCCGGTAACAATTCGCCACAACCGAAGAAATAATTATCCGAACTGAAAACGTTCTGGGAGACTTCCACCGCGACGATTTCTTCTGTTTCAGCGTCTGCTTTCAGAATGGCAAAATTCAACGTAGGAATCGTCCCTGTATTTTCCGCTGCGAGAGCCACGACGCGTTTCGTCTCACGTTTCACCAGCCACGGTAAAGTTACCGGGTCCAAGTCACGGAGCATCTGCGGACCATTTTCCGTCATGATTTCTAGCCCAACAATTTTATCTCCCGGTTTAATTCCCGCTTTTCCCGCACCTTCCAATCCATTTTCACTCGTCCGAATTGCCTGAACCTTTCCCATTGTGAGCACTACGCCGAAATGCCGCGCATGTAGTGGTTCCACCATGACTTCGACCGCTTCTCCACCCTGACGGAATTCGTTTTCAATCGCTACACGGCCTGCGATGTCCCCCGTTTTCAGATTTCTCAGCGCGTCCCAGCGTTTTTTCTGCGCCTCTTTCGTCGGACGGACGAATTTCAGAATCGCATTTTCTCCCGTCGTAGCATACATCGCCTTCTGATAATCCAGATTCGTTCGGATTTCTCGGTCATTAATTCCGATCAGTACGTCACCGCCCTTCAGCTCTACTCCAGCCGCGAATGTCGGCGACGCAGGTGTCACATATGATAAAACTGGCGTCACGGCATTCGTAGCACCTAACATCGGCGACAAGGCGCTTTTTTTCGGATACACTTTCGCAGCCTGACTCGCATTTAACGGCATTCCGTCACGATAAAACACGATGTCCAGTCCATTTTCCAGATTATTTCCGAGTGCGACGTGTTTCGAAATGTCATCAAAATACTTCACGTCCGCGTTTCCGATTTTTTCCAGCGTGTCGTCGGACTGTAAACCCGCTTCCCACGCTGCTTGGCCGGGATGAACACCACCCAACTCGCACGGCAACTTACTTACGCCAATCATATACGCCCACACTGCAGCGACGAACGCTAACACGACATTCATTGCGACGCCTGCCACGATAATCGCCATACGCTGGGGAACCGATTTCGCTTGGTAACTCCGCGGGTCATTAATCAGCTTCTCCGCTTCCGCAATTTCCTCTTCTGACATCAGAAGTGCACGGTCCACCTCCGCGTCGGCATTCTTTTCCAGCATCTCACGTGCGGCTTTCGCTTTACTGATTCGCTCACGTGTTTCACTCGGATTATCTTCCTGACCGAGCATCTTCACATACCCACCGAGCGGGAAAACTCCGATTCCGTATTCCGTCTCGCCGTACTTGAATTTCAGGAGTTTTAGACCGAAAAAATCGAAACCGATATAGAACTTGTCACATCGGACACCGCACGCTTTCGCGACGAGAAAGTGTCCCAGTTCATGAATGAAAATGACCATTCCCAGCGCCACTGCACAGAGAAGAACCGACTTACAAAAAGCGAAATCAATCGCCGACAGAAGTAGCATATTTTCCATAAAATGAATCTTTCTTAAATATTAAATCTTCCCTCTCAACCTCCCCTATTAGAGGAGGTGCCGAACGTATGTGAGGCGGAGAGGTGGGGTGAATTGCCATAAAACTCCAACCTCCCCTTTTAGGGGAGGCGGAGGTGAACACTTTATGCAAGTTTCCACCCTGTTGGGAGGAACTTGCTACCCGTCATGTTGTGACGGTCGTGGAAGAAACCATTTTTGCAAAATAGGTTTCTCCCAGCCCCTCTTCCAAAAAAACTCTTAATCGCAATCTTCGATTGCTTGCTTTTCTTGTCTCTTTATTAATTAAACTTAGCTCTTTATTAATTATGGAAATTCACGCCGGACGGTTTCATCAAGTGTAATTAATTCCTCCAACGTCGGATTCGGGCAAAAATCGTGCGTGTCGACCCACTTTCGGACCGTCGGCACGATTTCATCGAATCGGATTTCTCCGCGTATAAACGCTTCTACCGCCATTTCATTCGCGGCGTTGAGCACGACGCCAGCCGTTCCACCACGCAGAGCAGTCTCCATTCCCAGCCGAAGCGCGTCGAATCGCGGATTCTCATAATCCGGCGCGAAAAATTCCAATTTTTGATCCACTTTCCAGTTCGTGCGCCGTGTTGGTCCCCCACCCACTCGGTCAGGATACGTCAGCGCGTTCTGAATCGGAAGTCGCATATCCGGTGGACTCAGCTGCGCAATCACCGCGCCGTCTCGGAACTCAACCATCGAGTGCACGACCGACTGCGGGTGAATCATCACTTCCAGCTCATTCCGTGACATGTCCAAGTCAAAAAGCCATTTCGCCTCGATAATTTCCAGCGATTTATTCATGAGCGTTGCTGAATCGAGCGTCACTTTCGCGCCCATGTTCCATGTCGGATGTTTCAGCGCCTGCGCGACGGTTACATTCTGTAATTCGTCATCCGGAAGTCGAAAAAACGGTCCGCCGCTAGCCGTTAGAATAACGCGTTCCAGTTCCGCACGCCGTCCAGCCTGTAACGACTGGAAAATCGCGCTGTGTTCACTGTCGACCGGAACGATTTCCGCACCCGTTTCTTGTGCAATCTGGGTTACGACCGCACCACCGACGACGAGACTTTCCTTATTCGCCAGCGCAATCCGCTTTCCCGCTCGAGCTGCAGCGACCGTACTTTCCAGACCTGCACGCCCAACGATGGCTGAGACGACGATATCGATTTCCGCTTCTGCCGCAATTTCGACGAGCGACTTCATCCCGACACAGAGTTCTGTTCCGTGGGGCAGGGGGTAATTCCATTCTCGAGCGGTTTCTTCATCGGTCAGAATTACCCACCGCGGACGGAACTGTTCTACCTGCTCATGGAGAAGTTTTAGATTCCGGTGGCCGGACAGAGCCAGAACGCGGAATCCATCAATCGTACCGACGACGTCCAGCGTACTCCTTCCGATACTTCCCGTCGCGCCGAAAATTGCTATATTTTTCGTCATTTTATATTAAAAACCTTCTGATTATTTCTGGATATATGATATACCTGACACACTATAAAATTCAGTTTCATCGTTATTTCGTTTTACGGAAACGCCTGCCGGAAGGACCACCCCTCGATAGAATTTTCAAGTGGTATCAGTATAATTCATATCTATTATAACAGATTTAACCTTTTATTAAAAGGGGAGGTAGCCTAAAAGAGAGGGGGGATTTTAAAGAAAATGAGAAATTAGGGAATGTGTAACTTATCTACATTCCCTAATTATTATGTATTTCAGACTTTTGGGTACTAGATACACTGTAAAATTCCACTTTTCCATCGTTTCGCGTTGCTGGAACGATTACCTGAAGGACCGTCCTTCCCTAGATTTTAAAGTGGAATTGGTCTATTTCCATTTTATTTCCGCATTATTACTGGATTATTAC
>JAUNAI010000267.1 GCA_030527705.1 Planctomycetia bacterium
TGTAAAATTAAGGAGTGACATAATTAAATTGAAGATATAAGAAAAAACCATTAAATTTCCCACAGATTCCACAGATTTTCACAGAAAGGATTTAAAATTCTGTGGAAGTCTGTGAGTTCTGTGGGAGATATAAAATCACTGATTTTAATTCTCTTCCCGTGAAATTCGTGGGAGATTTAATGGATATGTTTTTCATTACTTTTCTTATTTAAAAGACGGAAGCGGAAATGAATCAGGACGAAAAATGGATGGCGTATGCGCTGGAACTGGCGGCACGCGGACGCGGAGCGGTGGAGCCGAATCCGATGGTCGGGTGTGTCCTTGTCTCGGCGGACGGTGAGTTAATCGGTGAAGGTTGGCACGAAAAATACGGTCAGGCACACGCGGAAGTAAATGCGTTGCGGAATGCGGAAAAACGCGGAAATTCCGTGGTTGGTGCGACGGCATATGTGACACTGGAACCGTGCTGTCATTACGGAAAAACTCCACCGTGTGCGTTGGCTCTGCGAGAGGCGAAAGTCGGACGTGTCGTGGCGGCTATGCGCGACCCATTCCCGAAAGTGGCGGGGGGAGGTTTCCAACTACTTCATGAAGCGGGAATCTCCGTAACGGTCGGCGTTCTGGAGGCAGAAGCGCAGAAATTGAACGCTCCGTACCTGAAACTACAGCTTTCCGGACGTCCGTGGGTCACAGCGAAATGGGCGATGACGCTTGACGGCAAAATCGCAACGCGGACAGGCTCAAGTCGGTGGATTTCATCGGCGGAATCTAGGGAATATGTCCATAAAATCCGTGCGAGAATGGACGGAATCCTTGTCGGGGCAGGGACGGTTCTGGCGGATAATCCGATGTTAAACGCTCGGCTCGATGAGAAAGAAATCCTCCGAAAAGCCTTGCGGATTGTGGCAGACGCGCGTCTCGAAACGCCGTTAGATTCCAATTTGGTGCGGACTGCGAGAGAAATTCCCGTGTTACTTGCAGTCGGTGCAGATGTGTCAGAGGAAAAAACCGTCGCGTATCGGGAAGCCGGGTGCGAGATTTTCCGTTTCTCCACGCCATCGGATATCGGTCCGCGAGTGGCACAGATGGCGGAATTACTCAATGAGTTAGGACGGCGTCGGTTTACGAATATCCTCGTGGAAGGTGGAAACTCCGTGTTCGGCGCACTTCATGATATTCAGGAAATTGATGAGGTAAACGTGTTTATCGCCCCGAAAATCTGTGGCGGAAAGGACGCGGTCTCGCCCGTCGGTGGTTTCGGAATCGCTCAGATGGAGAATGTGCCGAAAAGTGAGGATTTCTGTACTCGGACACTCGGTGGAGATATTTTCTACTCCGCGCGTGTTCCCCGACAGAATGCCGAGACACGGTACGGAGAATTGGAATGGAATCGGCGTGAAGCGTAAACAACTACGACTTTTAAGCATTTGTGAGGAGGGAAACATTTTTGCAAAATTGTTTCCCCCTCACACTCCCCCTTCAAAAAACTTTTGATATTTAAATAGATATAAAAATAAAGACAAGAAAAGCAAGCAATCGAAGATTGCGATTAAGTGTTTTTTGGGAAGAGGGGTTTGGAGAGAAACCTATTTTGCAAAAATGGTTTCTCCCCAAAATTTCACGACACAAAATAATTTGATATGCAATTATATACAGATTATATATAGAAAGGTAAAAAATGCACGAAACGCTTAAAGATATGTTTTCTCGCGGAGTTCAGGTTCTCGACGGAGCGTGGGGGACGCAGTTTCAGTTGAAAGGGTTGCCGCTGGGGCAGAGTCCCGACTTGTGGAACACGGAAAAGCCGGAGAAGGTTCTGGAAGTGGCTCAGAGTTACGTCGATGCGGGTAGTGACGTTATTATCACGAATACTTTCGGCTGTAGCGTTCTCACACTTAAGAAAAGCGGTGAAGAAGCGCGTGTTCACGAGCTGAATAAAGCAGGCGTGCAGATTTCTCGGCAAGCGGCGGGTGACCGTGTGAAGGTTTTCGCATCGATGGGACCGACTGGGTATCTTCTGATGATGGGAGAAGTGACGCCGGAAGAGATGTACGAGAGCTTCCGTCTTCAGGCAGAAGGAATGAAGGCGGGCGGCGCGGACGGAATCGTCGTGGAAACGATGTGTGACCCAGAAGAGGCGGCGATTGCGATTAAGGCGGCCAAAACAACGGGGTTACCGGTCGTCGGTTGTATGGTTTTCGACTCGGGCGAGAAGCTTGACATGACGATGATGGGAACGACCGTGGAAGAAGCCGCGAATGTTATGCTGGAAGCGGGCGCGGACGTAATTGGCTCAAACTGTGGACGGGGAATCGAAGGATTTTTGGACGTCTGCCGTCGGTTACATGCCGTGTCGGGGAATCCAGTCTGGATTAAGGCGAATCGCGGTCTGCCAGAAGTGGTGAATGGTGAAACAGTTTACACGCAGACGGCGGAACAATTCGCGTCGTATATTCCGGAATTAATTGCGAATGGCGCAGGTTTTGTCGGTGGTTGTTGCGGAACGTCTCCGGAAATCATTCGGGCAGTTCGTGCGACGGTGGATAGTCTGAAAAAATAAGAAAAGCGGCAGAACACGCAGGAATTTCTACTTAATGTTCATTCATCACCCACCCGTGTCTTATGGCTCGGGTGGGTAATTCGTGTGAGAGTAAGAAAGTGTAAAACTAGAGGTTATTTTTTCACGTTCCTTGAAACTCGAAAAAAGGAGAGCTTTATGGATCATTTATGGTGGTACGTCCCGTATGCGACGGCCCCAATGCTGATTGCGTTGATTGCGACAGTACACGTTTTCGTGTCGCACTACGCTGTGGGTGGCGGTATCTTTCTCGCTGCCGAGACGGCTTGGGCACATAAAAAGGAAAATCAGGAATATTTAGCGTATCTAAAACGTCACACACAGTTTTTCGTCCTTCTGACGATTGTGTTCGGCGCGATTACTGGCGTTGGAATCTGGTGGACGATTGGGCTTGCGTCTCCGTTGGCGACTGAAACGCTTATCCGGACATTCGTCTTCGGCTGGGCGACGGAGTGGGTGTTTTTCGTTGTTGAGCTGGCGGCGGCGTTTCTGTTTTTCTATCTCTGGGACCGACTCACTCCGCGTGCGCATACCGCAATTGGGTGGATTTACGCAGGAGCGGCATGGGGAAGTCTCGTGCTGATTACGGGAATTACCGCGTTTATGCTTGACCCTGGCGCGTGGGTGAAGGCTACGCAAGCGGGAACGGAAGGAACCGCATTCTGGGCAGGTTTCTTTAATCCACAGTTTCTGCCACAGTGTACCGCACGAACGGGAGCTGCGCTGATGTTGGCGACGACGTACGTCCTGTTCCATGCGTCGTGGTACTCACGGATGAATCCTGAACTTCAGGCGCTTGTGGTGCGGAGAACGTTCCGTTATGCCGTGGCAGGGGTGATTCTGACCGTTCTGGGAATCGTCTGGGGTGCGTGTGTCCTTTCTGACGCGGCTCGACTTTCCGTTATGCGCGCGGCAGCGTTAAATATCATTTTCGGGGCGGGAATGCTCGCGTCGGGAATGCTTCTCCTGATGTTAATCCTACTCCGTTGGCGTCCGAATTGGCTCTCACCGGTGGCGGGTGTGGCGGTTCTGCTCGTGTCACTCGGTGTGTTGACGGCAGGTGAGTTCCTCCGAGAAGCGATTCGGAAACCGTTCGTGATTACGGAGTGCATTTATGGGAATCAGATTCACGTTTCACAGGTCGAAAAACTGCGTGAGAACGGGCTTCTGGAGTCCGGGAGATGGACGAAACCGTACATGACGGCGACTTTTCCGTATCTTGTGGATGAAACGACCGGGAAGCTGGACCTTGAAAAAACGCGGACGGAAGATAGAACGGCTGTCGGAAAGGTGATTTTCATGCACCACTGCAACGACTGTCATGCTAGTACCGTGGGATATAACGGTCTCGCGTTGCTCTCGACTTCGGCGCGAAAAGGTGAGCTGAAAGAACTTCTTCTGAATCTGGACAGCATGATTTACTACATGCCGCCGTGGTGTGGAACGGAAACGGAAGCGGAACTTCTCGCAGAATATCTGGAGAGTGTCGCGGAACCGCACCCGTTCAGAAAGATGGAAGGTGAAGCGGAAAATAAAACGGAACCCTTGACGGAAATACCAGAAAACGTATCGGAAACGGCCATTCAGAATATTCCACAGGAAGTTCTCCAGAATGCCGTACCGGAAACGAAAAATATGCCAGAAAGTGTACCTGAGATGGTAACGGAAACGGTTACAGAAAATAAAGCGGAAACGGTTACAGAACCGACTTCTAAACCTGTTTCGGAAGAGAAAGGAGCGACACATGACGCCGATTGATATGACGACGCTTCAGCCACTCGCTGCGCCGGTGTGGTTCGTGCTGTTTTTCAAGATTTTGGGGTTCATTCTGCATATGTTGCTGATGAATCTGTGGCTGGTAGGGCTTCCGCTCGCGCTGTTTCTGCATTGGCGAGGAAGTGAAAATGCGCGACTGTGGGGAAGTCGGTTAATTCGCCAGATGCCGATTTATATCACGTTCGGGGTGAATTTCGGTATTGTTCCGCTGTTGTTTATTCAGCTTTTGTATCCGTCCGCGTTTTACTCGGCAACTATTCTCATGGCGTGGCACTGGATTTCGGTCATTATTCTCCTGATACCGGCTTACTACGGTGTGTATTTGTACGTCTATACCATGAAGAAAGACCCTATGCACGTATCGGGTTGGCGACGCGCGGCAGGTTGGTGTGCCTGTCTCTTTTTCCTCGCGATTGGGTTTCTGTTCATGAATGCTGTGGTACTTACTGCGCAGCCGGAATTATGGAATGACATCTGGCTTTTACGCTCCGTGTCGGGTGCCTCGGTCGGTATCGGTTCCGCGATTCGTGAGCCGGCACTTTTCCCACGTTGGGGAATGATGTTTGCACTGGGTTTCGGAACTGTGGCGGTCTGGACACTTGTAGACCGGAATATCTTTAACCGGAAGATGTTGAACCTTCAAAATACAGAAAATGTCACCGACGCGGAAAAAGAATCGGCTAGCGCGTATTTAACGTGGAGTGCCCGATTTGCACGGATTTCCGCATTGTTGGGGACGGCGTTGTTCGTGGGTTGCGCGTTGCCTTATGCGAATTTCGTGAAAAATGGCGCGTCGCTCGGCGCTGTGGAACTGCCGGAATTGGTGAATCTCTGGATTGCGGGTCCCGTTTTAGTGCTGGCGGTGGTGATGTTCCTCGCACGAAAAACGTCGGTAATTGCGGGACTTGTGGCACTCCTGGCGCAGATCACGTCGCTGACGGTTTACGCTTGTGTACGTCAGTGGATTCAGGTTCTCCAGCTGAACGATTTCCTGCCGCTTTCGGAATTTACTGTGCGGACAGACTTGGGACCGATGCTGTTATTCCTCGGTTCTTTCGTCGTTGGTGTGATTTTCCTCCTCTGGATGATCGTCACTGCCGTTCGGTGTTGTAAGAATTAGGCGACTTTTA
>JAUNAI010000268.1:0-1136 GCA_030527705.1 Planctomycetia bacterium
TGCTCTCTGGGAAACGTTTTGAGGGAAAAATGTTCCTTGATGTGACGTATGAAGGTGACCTGATGGCGGCGGCAGATGTGTCGTATACGCTCGGACGTGAAGCCAACTCGCAGTATCAGGAAACGTGGAACGGAAATCAGGTGGGAATTCTGCACCACGGACACTGGTTTAAGAAGGATATCAGCCCGTACCGCGTTCCGGGGGATAAGGAGAGTGGATTGTGTCGTTTCGTGGACGATTCGGAACCGGGCGTGCGCGGTGAGGCGGACTCGCGGATTCAAGCGTACTGTTACCGTCTATGCATGACGGATTGTGCGGAAAATCGGATTCCGTTCGTGAAGCCGGAAAATTATGACCCGGAGAATTATGAACTTCTGCGTCGCGTTCTAGAGAGCGGCTGGCGGGAAACGTTTAATAAATTTGATCGCATTCCGAATCTGAAAACCGACACGAATAACCATGGGCCGTTCAGCATGGACTTTATCGGGCAGAATTACGATTATCCGGAAGCGTCGTATGAGCGTCGGGCGGAGATTCTGAAGGAACATTATGATTATCAGATGGGGTTACTTTATTTTCTTGCGAATGACCCAGGCGTGCCGGAAGATGTGCGGAAAAAGATGAGTAAATGGGGGCTGGCGAAGGACGAATTCCTGGAAACGAACGGCTGGCCACATCAGATTTATGTGCGTGAGGCTCGGCGACTTGTCGGTGTGTACGTCGTTACGGAGAATGACTGTTTCGGACGTCCGGCAGTTCCGGCTCAGGGCGTTTCGGCTGGACCAGTCGGGATGGGGTCTTATACGCTTGACTCTCATAATGTACGGCGGTATGTGAAGCCGGACGGTTTTGTGCAGAATGAGGGGGACATCGGTGTGCATCCGAAAAAACCATACGCGATTGATTATAACGCGCTAACGCCGAAAAAAGCGGAGTGCGAGAACCTGCTTGTGCCGGTCTGCGTGTCGAGTTCCCATATCGCTTTCGGGTCGATTCGCATGGAGCCGGTCTTCATGATTCTCGGACAGTCGGCGGCGACGGCGGCATGTATGTCGCTCGATGAAAACTGTGCGGTTCAGGACCTTTCATACGCGAAGCTAGCGGATCGACTGAAGGCGGATGGACAGATTTTACAG
>JAUNAI010000268.1:1146-5447 GCA_030527705.1 Planctomycetia bacterium
CAATTTGTTCCTAACGGGGCGAAGAATCACTGTGCAGACAGCTCCCCCGCCCGACAATCGGATTTGAGAGTGTGAATCAGGTTTATAGTGTGAATCAGGTTTTCCCTCAGAACTGGAATGACTTTATGGGAGAGGATTTCAGGTTGTGAGGGAAAACTTTTTATAAAAATAAAACGGTTGAGCTAAAAAAAGAAATAGGAAGTCCCCCTTGCATAAAACTTGAGAAAATGGTAAAATAAATTTTATTATCCCTCCGTATGGAATTGTATGATATTTCTCCCTCCATTTAAGGTAAAAAACATGAATAAAATGCACTTTACGCATATATTGTGTTCTGTCTTGAGCGTTATTTTAACGTTTTTAGCATTTCCGATGGTGTTAAATGCGGCTTTCTTTCCAGAACCTGTTTCTACATCTCGTGTTCCTGCGGATAATAAGGAAATTTACCGTGACTGGCTTCTTCAGGATTTAGCGTGGAGTTCGGAACTGGGACAGCAACTCGTTACACCAGAATCAGAGATTCATACCATTTTTACGCCGAATTCTCCCGGCACAGAAAAAGCAGAACGGGAACGTGTGCTCGTGCAGAAAGTTCTGGCGGAAATTCTGGAGCGTGACGCTATGGTCGCGGAATGTTTTCAGGGTGAATTGACCGCTCTGGACGGCGTTCCCGGCACGGACGCTCGGTGGCAGGAGCTTTATCGTCGGGCGGCGTCCGCGCGGCGTGCGCTTCGGCTTTCCTCGGCGCACAAGATGGTTCCACGCATGGTTTTCACGAAACATCATAACCTTGGTGGTTCTCATTACGCTTATACGGATGCTCTTTCCGATGCGCAGGCGGAACGGACATTTAGCCCGAATTCCCAGTTGTGTCTTCTGGAACTTACGCCGGAAGGGGAGTATCGGGAGACGATTTTAATCTCGGATCCGTGTGGAGTGATTCGTGACCCGGAAATCTCGTGGGACGGAAAGAGTGTTATCTTCGCGTGGAAAAAGTCGGACCGACTGGATGATTTTCATATTTATCGGATGGATTTAGCGACGAAGAAGGTTACGCAACTCACGTTTGGATTGGGGTGGGCGGATTATGAACCGTGCGAGTTGCCGGGTGGAGATATTATTTTTAACTCGACACGTTGCTCGCAGGTTGTGGACTGCTGGTGGACGGAAGTGGCGAATTTATACCGGATGGACGCGGAAGGGCGTTTCATGCGGAGAATGACTTTCGACCAGGTTCACGATAATTATCCGACGTGGACGCATGACGGACGTATTATTTACACGCGCTGGGACTATAATGACCGTGGACAAATTTTCCCACAGGGACTTTTCCAGATGAATCCGGATGGAACGGGACAGACGGCGTTATACGGAAATAACAGTTGGTTCCCGACGACGATTCTTCATACGCGGTCGATTCCGAATACGAACGGGAAATTGCTCTGTGTTTTCTCTGGGCATCACACGTGGCAACGCGGAAAACTCGGTGTTTTGGACCCGAATAAGGGGCGTGAAGAGAATGAAGGCGCGACGCTTGCGGCACCATTCCGACATACCGAGCCGGTTCATGTCGATGCTTACGGACAGGAAGGCGAGCAGTTTTGTTATCCGATGCCCGTCACAGAGAAAGAGTTTTTTGTCGCATATCGGCCGAATGAAGACCTACCAAATAAAAACGCGAAACAGGGTGCGTTGTCGCCGTTTTCAATTTATTATATGGATTTAGACGGTCGGCGTGAGTTAATCGTGCGTGACCCGGTTCATTCTTGTAACCAGACTGCCTTTCGGACGGAGTATCAGGAAGAGGGCGGAAGAGTGATTGCACAGGAGCGTCCTTCTCACGTTCAGCCGGAAGAAGAAACGGGGATTTTCTACCTTCAGGACGTTTTCTACGGTCCGGGACTAGCGGGTGTGGCGCGTGATTCCATCCGGTCACTGCGTGTTGTGGAACTTGGTTTCCGTAACGTCGGTATTGGCTCGAACTCGAATGGTGGTCCGGCTGGTGGCGCGATGGTTTCCACTCCGATTTCAATTGGTGGTGGTACGTGGGACACGAAAAAAGTGCTTGGCGAAGCGAAAATCTATGAAGACGGCTCCGCGTGTTTCCGCGTTCCGGCACGCACACCACTCTATTTCCAGGTAATTGATAAAAACGGTCATGTTGTGCAGACGATGCGCTCCTGGAGTACGCTTCAGCCGGGCGAAACGTTCTCGTGTATTGGTTGCCATGAAGATAAAAATTCTATCGCAGCGCGTGGGTCGTCCTCACTTGCGATGAAAGCGGGACCGCAGGAACTCACGCCGTTTTATGGTCCGACACGTTGGTTCTCGTATGAGAAAGAAATCCAGCCGATTTTGGATAAACACTGTATCGGTTGTCACGATAATCCGAATGCGAAACCGCCGTTTGAGAATCGCCGACCGACTCAGACACAGTTGAATGCGCACATGGTGAAGCCAATCATGCCGATTTTCAGTACATGGAGTACGCTGATGGAAAACACAGCTGAAAAACTCCCCGCAAATTGGACGACGACGTATCCGCTCGTTGCTGATTCCCTCCGTCCTGCGCCGTTCGGAGATGTGAAAAATCTGCCACTGTCGATTCCGACGGACGCGGAAGGTCGCGAAATCCGCACGGACTGGCGCACCAAAAATATCTGGACGACGACGGAACTGGTTTTGCCGGAAAATTACGAGAAAAAAGACCTTTATCTCCAGATTTTCTACGATGAAGATACGGAAGTTTATATTAATGGTGAAGAAGTTTTTAACGCAAAAGGTTTCGTGAGGTATTACCTAGTGAAACGTTTAGCGAAAAATCCTCTGCGTCCAGGAAGGAATATTATCGCAGTTCACTGCCTGCATCGAGAAGGTGGGCGAGGGTTGGACGTTGGGCTTTATGAGAGAAATGATGTTCCGACACATATTGCAATTGCGAAAGCATTGGCGAATCCTGAAAATGCTGGCACGGAAACGGAAGAATTTCCGGGAAATATCACGGAACATCCATTTAGCCTGACCGGGCGTCTGCGGGAGGATGTGGATGCTAAACGGTTCTGGTCGGAATCGTATCTGAATCTGACGAATTCCATTTTCAATAAACGTGCGAGTGGTAGAAAATCGGATGTTGTGAACTGGATTAACATTCAAAATTCGCCGGTTATGCTTGCGCCGTATGATTCTGGAGCCGCGCAGAGTCGGATAAGTTACATGTTTGACGGAGCGAATCCGCACCATGGAATTCGACTTTCGCAGGAAGAAAAGGATAAAATCTCGTGCTGGATTGACCTTCTCGTTCCGTTCTGCGACACATACGAAACGGCAACTGCGTGGAACGATGCAGACCGTGCCCGATATGCGCATTATATGGCAAAAAAACATACTGCCGACGCACGTGATGCGGTAAATTATGCTGCATGGGCGAAAATGATGAAGGAAAGTGAGTCGGGAACGGAAATTGATGCGGAGGTATGTGGGAAACTCGGTGCTGAAACGGTTACTGACACAGGAAATCAGTATCGGAATCTCGTTCCGGAAATGGAACAGGAAGAGAAACCTGCGGAAAAACCGGAGTGGAAGATGCTTCGTTATGCGTGTGACACGCCAATTAAGGCGGATCAGATACGTGTGGAAATCGCGGAAGGTGCTGGAAATAATGTTCAAGAGGTTCAGATTCAGATCGGTGCTCACACGGAAAGAGTGACGCTCTCCAATGAAAATCGTTCCGGTACGTTCCGATTCCCCACCCAGACGGTTTTGGAAGTGAAAGTGACGACTTCAGTACCACTCGCTCGCACAGAAATTTACGGAATCCAGATGGATACTCCATGAATAATGGAATCCAGACGGATAATTTATGAATAATTGTTGTAATAAAGAATTTCTGTGAATAAAAGAGGCGGCGCAATGATACGTCGCCCTTTTTTATATTATTTTGGTTCATCCGGTAACTGCGTCTTGGAAAAATAAATATTGAAAAAAGACATGATTTCTTGTAGAATTGCAAGTGAATCAAAAAACTTCTACAGGAGTGAAACCATGCCTTCATATTTATTGTACCATGTTCAGGGGATTCGTCAATACCAGTGCAAGATTTTTTTGAGAAAAAAAGGAAAATTTTACTTGGAAGCGGTGCCGATGTGGCATCACCTCAAATGTCCGTGTTGTCGCTCGAAAAATGGAGCCACGAAAGGCGGGAAATGGAGAACGTTTCTTGGCGTGCCGATGGGGTTCGTAAAGACTGAAATTAATGTCTGGATTCCGAGGTTGTACTGTCACGATTGTGGCGCGATTGTGGC
>JAUNAI010000269.1 GCA_030527705.1 Planctomycetia bacterium
TTACGCGTTGCGAAACGACTGACGGAAGGACCGCCCGACGCGATTCGGTAATTTAACCGTTTTAAGGTCTGGGGAAAAAACTATTTTTGCAAAAAATGGTTTCTCTCCAAGAGTGTAAACTCTTTCTAAAACTAATCGTTTAGTAACATTAAAGGAGTGAATTGTGCAGATTTTACCGGCTATTGATTTACGCGGAGGAAAGTGTGTCCGTCTACGTCAGGGGGATTACAATCAGGAAACGGTTTTTGGCGACGACCCTGCCGCGATGGCGAAACACTGGGTCGCGCTGGGTGGCGAATTTCTACATCTTGTCGATTTAGACGGTGCGAAAGACGGCGCGCCGACGAATTTAGACGCGATTCGGAAAATCGTTCAGACAGCGGGTGTTCCGTGTGAGTTGGGCGGCGGAATCCGGAATGAAGAAACGATTCGGTCTCTGCTGGAACTCGGACTAAATCGGCTGGTGATTGGCACGCTCGCACTACGTCAGCCGGAATGGTTCCGTGAAATGTGTCTCAAGTTCCCGAATCGGCTCGTGCTGGGAATCGACGCGCGGAATGGTTATGTTGCGACGGACGGTTGGTTGGAAACGAGTCAGACGAAAGCGATTGAGCTGGCAAGTCAGTTTAATGACCTTCCGATGGCGGCGATTGTGTATACGGACATCGCGACGGACGGAATGATGAAAGGCTCGAACGTCCCCGCCATGCAGGAAATGAAAGAGGCTGTCCGTGTTCCCGTTGTGGCTTCCGGCGGCGTTACGACACTTGAGGACGTCCGGAAACTCCGCGACGCAGGCCTCGACGCAGCGATTATCGGTCGCGCACTTTATGAAAACACGATTCACCTCCCCGACGCGGTCCAGCTCGGAAAAGAGTAATCCAGCTCGGAAAAGAAGAATCAGGGAAACAGGACGGATAATCAGGGAAATGAGCGAAAAAGGGTAAAATCCCATGAATTACGATATTTTACCGGAAAATTCAGATAACGTAGAGAATCTTGAAAATGCGAAAAACGCAGGAATTCCGGAAAATTATACTAACGCGGAGTGGTCACCATCCCCTGATTTTCGGTTTCCAGAGCTGAAAATCGATACACTTTCAATCGGTTTTCCGTGTATTCAGGCAGCATTAAGTGGTGTGAGCGACTGGGCGGAACGGCAGATCGCTCGGCAACTGGGTGCGTCATCGACGATTAGTGAAGTAATGCTTGATGAATTTATCATTTCAGTAACGCACGCGAAGGGGAAAAAAGCTCGCCGATTTCTGCGTGTCGAGGAAGATGATCACCCAGTCGGTGCACAACTTATGGGAGTTGGGCCGGAAGAGTTCACACGCGCGGCGCTGAAGGTCGTAGAATGGGGTTTCGACTGGGTTGACATAAATTTCGGATGTCCGGTCAAGAAAATACTGGGTCGTCACCGTGGTGGATTCCACCTCACGCAGCCTGAAATGGCACTTTCCATCGTCCGAAATGTCCGTGACACGGTGCCCTCAGAGATTCCGGTCTCCGTAAAAATGCGGCGTGGTCTGGATGATTCAGAGGAAAGTCGGGATAAGTTTTTCCAGATTTTCGACGGTGCCCGAGCACTGGGAATCTCTGTGTTTACGGTGCATCCACGGACGGTTTTACAGCGTTATGTCGGACCGAGCGACTGGCGTTTTCTCACTGAATTACGGAAATATGCGCCCGACGTGACAATTTTGGGAAGTGGAGACCTTTTCACGCCGATGGATTGTGTCCGCATGATGGAAACGACGGGAGTAAATGGAGTAACGATTGCGCGCGGAGCAATTGGAAATCCGTGGATATTCCGTGATTTGCGAGAATTGGCGGCCGGTCGTCCGATTCCTTCACCTCCAACACTTCAGGAACAGCGTGCGGTAATTGAGGAACATTTTGCGCTCTCAGCTGAACTTTATGGCGAAAAACGGGCAGTTTTTTCGATGAAAAAGTTCTGTATCAAGTATGCTCAGCGTCACCCTGCCCATACGCAGGTCCGGGATGATTTCGTGAAATTTCACACACGTGATGAATTGATTCAGCTTCTGGATAAGTGGTACACAGAGTAAAATCGGATAAAATTGGAGACAGAATAGAGTAAAATTCATCGTTATCTGTTCCTTTTTTACACTCGAATAAATGTCCGTGTTACGACTTTTGGGGAAATTTTCCTAATAATTGGGGGAAAATGTTAGTAAAATTAGGAAAAATGCTAAAAAAACGACATTTTCGCCTGAAATTTTTTCCTTTTTAGGGAATCAGGCCTTTTCTTTTTCGGAGAAGTGGTTATAATTTAAAATAAGGTTAGGGGTTTTATGCCCAATGCATTTTTAATTTCGCCTCACCGTCGTGATGCTCTTTCAGAGTAACTCACGTTAAAACTGCCCGACCTGAAAATTAAAATGGAACCCATATACCATAGTGAGGAAATGATATGGTCAATACACTTAAAGTTACTCCTGTAAAGGGATTTTGGGATCGTCGTGCGTATTTACAATTTCCATGGGAAATATACCGCAATGATCCGAATTGGGTTCCACCACTCCTATGCATGCAAAAAGGGCTACTTGGTTTCCAAAAAGATGCCTATTATATCCGAAACCAGATTCAGACTTTTCTCGCTCGTCGTAATGGAAAAGTAGTCGGTACGATTGCGGCGATTGTAAATCAGGGGCATTTAGAGATTTACAACGACAATCGTGGCTTTTTCGGTTTTTTTGAATGTGAAGATAATCAAGAAACAGCGAATGCCCTGTTCGACACGGCACGAGAATGGCTTCGGGAAAAGGGCCTAAATCGTGTTCGGGGACCGATGAATCCTTCCATTAACCACACAATGGGGCTGTTAGTTGACGGTTTCCATCTTCCGCCACGGTTCATGATGACGTATAATAAGCCGTATTATCAGAAATTGATTGAAAATTACGGTTTTCAGAAGGCGCAGGATGCTTACGCATTTGTTGGTGATTTGGAAATGTTGCCTGGAATTATCGGTAAATATACCAGAATCGCAGACCAAATTAAAGAACGTTTTGGAGTGAAAATTCGTCCGCTGGACACATCGCGTTTTGATGAAGAAATTCGAATGTTTTTAGATGTGTTTAACCGATCTAATTCCAACACGTGGGGATATGTACCTATGTCGGAAGCGGAATTGGAGCAGGAAGCGAAAGGGTTAAAAACATTAATTGTGCCAGACCTTGCAATTTTCGCAGAAATTGATGGGAAAATTGTTGGAAGTGAGTTATGTATCCCAGACTTTAACCCGGCAATTCGTAAAATTAAAGGCCGTTTGTTCCCGTTCGGATTCATGACGCTTCTGAACACGAAACGTCATTTTAATGAAATCCGTTCCATCAGCACAAATGTACTTCCAGAATATCAAATGATGGGAATTCCGCTTTTACTCCTGCAGGCGATTTTGCCAGCAGCAGAGAAATGGGGAATTAATAAGGCAGAATTTTCGTGGGTACTGGAATCCAACGATTATTCTCGTGGCAGCTTGGAAAAAGCAGGAACTATTCCGGAAAAAACCTATCGCATTTATGATTTGGGGGACTGATTGAAATTAGGAATTATAAATAAAACAAAAACGTTTTTGTTAATGGTCCTATTATCAATCATCGTACCAATTTTATGAACCCTTAGGTTATGACTGGCATTTCAGATGTTTCCGTTTATAAAATGGAATGGATGAGTTGGCCAGAATGGGGTTATTTTGTAAGTTTTTCCACTTTTTCGGGTATTTGTGCCTGAATTAATTAAATCTTCTCGCAGAAAAAACCGTTGTAATACGTAACGCGAGATTAGAGTTACACTACATTATCAACTAACTGTTTATGAAAGCAAGCGAAATTTAATGAAATCTGTTTTTTGAAGTTGTTTTCAAAATTCGTCTTTCGTTAACTTTTCGCACAGAGGTATGAGTCGTTATATGGACAAGTCGCCAGAAATTGTAATTACCGGGCTAGGTGTCGTTTCCTCTATCGGTTCAGGAATTGATGCGTTTTGGACCTCTCTGCTTGCGGGCACTTCCGGAATCCTGCCCTATGATGGATATACCTGTGATGAACTCGTGGAAGCTGGTGTTCCTAATCCGTTTACTGGTGCAGTAAAAGATTTAGACAAGAAACGTATCCGTCCCCGAAAAAGTATTAAAGTCATGGCGCGTGATATTCAACTTGGTGTCGCGTCGGCAGATTATGCGTGGGAAAATGCGCAACTGAATGAAAAAACGGTAGACCCGGAACGTCAGGGAATTGTCTATGGCGCAATGATGTTGATGGCTGACCTAGAAGAGATTATTCCGTTATATAAAGGTGCGACAACGAGTGACGGAAAGTTCGACGCTTCCCTTTTTGGAAATAATATGGACGCGATGTATCCGCTCTGGATGCTGAAATATCTTCCGAACATGACAGCATGCCATATTGGAGTCGCGAATGACCTGCGTGGTCCGAGTAATACGTTGGTTGTTGGTGACACGGGTGGAATTGGAGCTGTGATTGAAGCGACTCGTGTAATTCGTCGTGGTGCGGCAGATGTCATGTACGCAGGTGGGTGTAATTCTTCAGCAGTTCCGCAGGCGAGTACGCATTATAAAATGTTCCCTGTCACGCAAGAAAAAGAAAATGTAAAGAACGCTTACATCCCATTTGATGTGAATCGCTCGGGTATGGTTGTCGGTGAATGTGCAGGAACGACTGTGTTGGAAACGCGTGATTCTGCGGAAAAACGTGGAGTTTCCATCTATGGAAAAGTTCTAGGATATGGTGAAGCGACGGAAGCGGTCTGGAATCCAACACTTGATTTTGCGCCACAGAAGGAAGATGTCACCATTCAGACTGAAAAGTTCACTGGAAAGTGTATTGAAAATGCGATTCGTATTGCATTGGAACGTGCGGAAGTGAAACCGGAAGAGCTGGCATTCGTGATGGCGAATGGTTTAGGCTCAAAATTCCATGACCAGATGGAAGCGGAAGCGATTGCGAAAGTGGTTGGAAATGAAGTGCCGGTTACGTGTGTCAGTAGTGCGACGGGTTACGCTTTCGCGGGTTCTTCAGCAGTTTCCGTAGTTGCGGCAGTGGTTGCGTTACATAATGGAACGATTCCGGCGATTGTGAATAGCACCAACGCAGATCCGGCTTGTCCGGTAAAATTGGTGATGGGACAGTCTGTCGCGATTCCGGAGGATAAAAAAGCTACGCTCGTAATTTCATATAACTATTATGGTCAGGCTGCCGCGTTGGTTATCGGAAAATAACGGAAATTGCGGGAAGTAACGGAAGAGTAAACAAATTCGTTTCTGATTTAAGGGATTAACTTCTGGGTGAGGTTAATCCCTTAAATGGGTTATACACTATAAAGAAATAACAGAAAAAATC
>JAUNAI010000270.1 GCA_030527705.1 Planctomycetia bacterium
GAAACGGGAGCGGGAATGCGGACGCTCGCGGAGAGGGAAAAGTCGGTGACGGAACTGATTCGGGCACTGGATCATGATGATTTTATGACGAGGCATCTGGCGGATCAGAAACTACGACATGCGGAGCCGATGATGGTTTTCCTGGTAGGAAGTCGGCTGGGTACGGAACTGTCTTCGGAAGCGAAAATGCGGCTGACGCAGATTCTGGAAACCCAGGGTAATTCGGGAATATGGTCACGGGAAATGTATCTCTGGGATACGCATTTTTGGCTGGAATCCGGAGAAATGTGGGTGAGCGTTCTACGTTTCGGCTCGAAAGAACAGCGAGAGTATGCATGGAACGTGTTACAGAAACGTTTTCTCACGTCGGAAGTGTTTAATGAAATTAAATTTAATCCTGAGCAGGAGATAAAAGGTCAGGAAGACTCGTTGCAGAAAATACTTGAGAGTGTACGGAAGAGAAATTAAGGGAAAACAGGAACACAGGGAGAAAGATCATGCGTATTTTTTACCGTCAGTTTAAGAACATGGATGTTCCCCAACTGTGTAAAGTCTGGAATCAGAGTGGTTACGCAGGAACATGGGGGAGAACGTTCGATTTTTTGAGTTTCGACCTTTTTGTGACGGATAACTTTTATTTTGACCGTCGTGACCTGATCGTCGCGGTAGATGCTGATGGAGACCGTGGGAAGATGTTCGGGAGTGACGGGGAAATTATCGGGTTTATTCACGGTGGTTATGGACCGAACGCCGACCGAATTACGCCGAATCGTGAGGAAGGCCGAATTGCTATGATGGCGGTAAAAGAGGGACCATGGGAAGATGAAGTGCGTGAGCGTCTCCTGCTGGAAATGGAGAAACATTTCGCTAAAATGGGGATTCAGCGCGTTTATTTTGGGACAGTTTACCCTTATGCTCCTTTTTATGCCGGTCTGCTTTATGGATGTGAGCTGAATGGAATTCCGGAAAATGACCCGAAACTTTCTACGTTTTTACCTCAGAAGGGTTATATTTCAGTGGAACGCTTTCATCGTATGCGTCCGCCGGTTGGTACAGAAGCTCCAAGGATTTCGTTTAAGCAGCAGATGTTGGCTAAAACGGTGACTTTCATGAAACTGGAACGGGGAAAAACTTTCCCTAATTGGCGACGGACACCGGACTGGTGGGAGATTTACTCGCTGAAAAACATGGAGCTGAGTTATTACGCGTTGGTGCATCGTACGACGAAAGAACTTGTGGCGCGTGTAGGATTACGGACGTTGGCGCGTGACGCGGGTGAGACGTTACATGGACTGCATCATCTTTTCGTGACGGAAGAATATAGGCGGAAAGGTTATGCACGTCTGCTTCTGACCTGTCTTCAGCGTGAAGTGTGGACGCTGAATGGAAAATCGCAGGTAGAGCTTCTCGTCCCTGAAAAAAATGTGAACATGATTGAACTGTTCGAGCACATGCACTTTAGTACTGTTTCGACTGGAAATGTGTATCGGCGCGACTTGCCGGACGATTTTTTGGAGAAAGTTCCAGATTAAATTCCTTGTGGGAGGCGACGCATTTCACGTCGCGGAAGTGGTAAAACAGAGGTAAAACATGCCGCGAAAACATATTTACTGGATTATCGTCGTGGCGATTATTTCGTTCTTTTCCGTATGGTGTGGCGACCCGTATGCGGGAGCGTTTCGGTACATTGTGCGGAAAGTGCGGTCGAATGCCATTCGGTCACTCTCGGAACGTGAGTTATTCGACGCGAGTATCTCCGGTCTGCTCGGTGCTGTGGATGAGAATTCCAGTTATATTCCGCCACAGACGTATGATGAGCTGAATCGAGAATTTCATCAGGAAATTGGCTCGACGGGCGTCCTTGTGTATCGAGAATCGGAAACGGATAAAAACCGTGTGGGATGTACACTTCCGCGTTCCTCGGGACGGTTGGCTGGGATTCTGCCGGGGGATGAACTTGTGAGTATTGACGGTGACACGCTGGAAAACCTGATGATTCCGGAAATTTATGCTAGAATTAATGTGCCGGTCGGAACAGAGACGATTTATGAAATTTTTCGTCCTTCGACACGGAAAAAGATAACGTTTCCGCTCATTTCTCAGCGTATACCGATTGAGTCTGCGACCGGTGTGGCTCGGTTTTCAGACGGAACGTGGAATTACTATTTACCGCCGCTTCCGGGAAAAACTGTAAATGGTGGGAACGCTGAAAATGCAGAAAATAGAGAATCTCCTGAAAATGTGAAACCGGCAGGAAACGGTGAACTTTCAGGAAACGTGAAACCGGTAGGAAACGGAAATTCTGAAAGCGGGAAAAACGCTGAAAATACGCCGAAAATCATGTATGTGAGACTCGAAACGTTCGGTGAGAAAACGGTTCAGGAAATGCGGCAGCTTCTGCGTAAGGGAAATGCGGAAAATGCGACTGGGCTGATTCTGGACCTGACAGGGAATGGCGGGGGACTGCTGGAGCCTGCGCTCGCGATTTGCGGCATGTTCATTCCGAATGATTTACCCGTTGTGAAAGTGCGAAGTGCGAAATCAGAGGAACTGGAGGATGTATTCTCGTCGCAGGAGCAGCTCTGGAAGAAACCGGTAGTCGTTCTGGTGGACGATAATACGGCGAGCGCGAGTGAAATTCTTGCGGCTTGTCTTCAGGATTACGGACAGAACGGTGTTATTCAGGCGATTTGTGTTGGAGAACGGACGTATGGAAAAGGGACGATTCAGGATATTTTTGATATGGGACCGATTCCGGACGACCGGTATCTGGCGAGTGAAACCGACCCGCGGACACTATGGGATAAAATCTGGGAGAAACCGCTTCGGGGAGGATTCCGGATTTCCGTGGCGATGTATTTAAGCCCGAACGAGCGGATGATTCACCGTTTTCCAGATGCGACGGACGCAGATGAGTGGGGGATTCAACCTAATTCTGGCTGGGAAGCACCATGGAAAGAGAATCCACGACGTAAAGAAAACCCACGGAAATTTCAGGGTGAATTGCTCGAATTCGGGCAATTACGCGTTTCCGGTGGTCTGCGTCATGATCGTTGGGCGGAGGTTTATGATTTTAACTGGCCGCTGAAACGTGCGGTTGAGTATTTTTATTGAGTTTTTGGAATAAATAACCGAAAAATTGATAATACGCTTTTAATTTTTTATATTGGTTCCACTTGAAAATTCAGGGAAGGACGGTCCTTCCGGTCGTCGTTTTAGCAACGGTAAAACGACGAGAAAATGGAATTTTATAGTGCGTCGGATATAATAAGAAGGATTTCAAGACTATGCTGGATCGAAAATTCATACTGGAAAATCTGGAAGAAGTGCGTCAGAACTGCGTGAATCGTAATGTCACGGTAGATCTGGATCGTTTCGCGGAACTGGAAGGACAGCGTCGCGAGCTTCAGGCGAAATCAGAAGATCTGAACCGTCAGGCGAATGAAGTGTCGAAGACGATTGGAAAGGCGAAAACAGAGGAAGAACGCAACGCGCGGAAAGAGGAAGGAAAGGCGCTCCGTGAGCAGAAAGCTGTAACCGACGTGCAGCTGAGCGAGATCTGTGAGGAACTTGATGCGATTCACTCCGCGATTCCGAACATGACGCACCCTGATGCGCCGATTGGCGTGGATGATAAGGATAATCTGGAGTTGATGCGTGGTGCTACTCCGATTCGAGAATTCGATTTTAAACCGCTGGACCATGTGGAACTGGCGCAGAAGTTGGATTTAATCGATTTCGAGGCGGGTGCGCGTGTCGCTGGTGCTGGATTCTACTTCCTGAAAAACGAGGCGGTTCTTCTCGACATGGCACTTCAGATGTACGCGATGAACACGCTGATTAAGGAAGGTTTCACACCGATGAGCACGCCGGACTTGGCGAAACAGTCTATTCTTCGTGGGACGGGCTTCAATCCGCGTGGAAATGAGACACAGATTTACAGTATTGCGGACACCGACCTGAGCCTTATCGCGACGGCTGAAATTCCGCTTGGCGGTATGCTCTCTGGGGAAGTGGTCGATTCCGAGTTACTCCCGATGAAATTCTGCGGCACGAGTCACTGTTTCCGTACCGAGGCGGGAGCGGCGGGAAAGGCGTCTCGCGGGCTTTACCGAGTACACCAGTTCTCGAAGGTAGAAATGTTCGCGTTTACGTTACCAGAAGACAGCGAAAAAATGCTGTTCCACCTGCGTGAAATGGAAATGCGGATTTTCGACGGTCTGAAGATTCCGTACCGCGTCGTGGACACCTCGACGGGCGATTTGGGCGGACCTGCGTATCGGAAATTCGACTTGGAAGCGTGGATGCCGGGACGTGGAGATTTCGGTGAAGTGACAAGTACGTCGAACTGCACGGATTACCAGGCGCGCCGTCTGAACGCACGTTACAAGGTGAAAGGCGAAAAAGGAACGCATTTCCTTCATACTCTGAATGGTACTGCGATTGCGATTAGTCGTGGTCTGCTTTCCGTGATGGAAAACTACCAGCAGGCGGACGGTTCGATCGTGATTCCGGAGGTGTTACGTCCGTATATGGGTATGGAGGTGATTCGCCGGTAAAAAGAAAGAAGATAATAAGAGTAAGTAATACGGTTACATGTATTTCTTGCTCAATAATTGAAGCCTTTCCTTCTTCTCTACAATTAACACGCAGGACGATTGGGTTCTGCGTGTTTTTTTGTGTCAAAATTTAAGAGAAAACAGGAGTGATAAATATGTCGGAAGCGAAAAACTTTTACGTCTGCGCGATTTGCGGAAATCAGGTTGAAATGCTTGAAGATGGTGGTGGCGAGCTGATTTGTTGCGGTGAGCCGATGACACTGAAATCGAAATCGTGTGAGACGGCTCAGACGCCGGAACACGATCTGAAAATCTCGAAAATTCCCGGTGGAATTCGGGTTCAGGTCGGGCAGAATGGACATCCGATGAAGCCAGAACATTATATTCAGTGGATTGAGTGCTGGGTGAAAGACCACGTTTTCCGGAAACATCTGAAGCCGAAAGAAGAGCCCGTGGCGGAATTTATGGTGGACGAAATTCTGAAAGAAGGGGAAAAGCCGCTTGTGCGCATGTTCTGTAATATTCATGGAATGCGTTACTGTACTGACTGTGAAAAAGGATGTGAAGTTGCCTGTGCGGGTGCCGAGACTTGTGCGAGTGCGTAATGAAGTGTCTCCAGGAGGGGTGGGTGCTGAATCTATAAAGGGAACGGGCTTACATAAAATCGTTTTCCATTTAGCATGTCGCCCCTTTATCATTTTGGGTGGTAGAAGGATTATCCTCAGGATTTCCTTTCCGTTAAACGATTTCTAGAGGTTATATAATCATTTTCAGTAACTCCAACGCGTTTTCGTCTGTCGGATTATTCGTGCCGAGT
>JAUNAI010000271.1 GCA_030527705.1 Planctomycetia bacterium
ATTAATCATCTATTAATCAGTCAGATCTATTTAAGTACAAGCTGACTAGGTCTCCACAAGTTGAAAAACGCGTTTAAGTATAATGCATGCTGAAGGCGATATTTTCTATTTAATGTGATTTTCTTAAATTTTTTCTAAAAACGGATTTCTCTGCGAAGAAAAACGGTTTTTTTCGTGAAAATTCAGGATTCCAGTGATTATTTCTACATTATTTCGTAAAATATGCCGAAAATGCCAAATGTAGTGGAATTATAGACAGATTCCATTGCGCACATGGAATATAGATACATCATGGAGGTTTTGGAATGGAATCCAAAAATAGAAAAGCGGACAGGAAGGCGAGAAGGAGACTCGCAGCACTGTTGCTGGCAGGAACGTTAAGCTCAATGCCGTGTGTGGCATTTTCCGCACCGACAGAGGTTAGTGACGCCAGTGGGTTACTTACCGCGCTAAAAACTTCTCAGTCGGACGGTATTCTCTTAAAGTCGACCGGTGAGGGGGGTACGGGAATTACACTTTCCAGTACGCTCACAGTCGGAATGACGAATAAAGTGGATCTAGGTGGTGTCGCGCTGAATCAGAATGGGCAGAAAATTGGTTTTTCGGCCTTGGGTGAGACGTTGACAATTACCGACTCGAAACCTGGTGAAAAGGGTTCTGCGTTAAACTTTACGAGCTTCGAGTTTGATGGAAGTCTCCATCCCGGGACAGTTGTACTGGATGGCGTCGGAAATCAGTTCAGTAATGGTCTGGCGATTCAAGGACTTAACGTTACACTGAATAACGGAAGTTTCGCGGAAGTTGTCGGCGACATGAATGTGAAGGGATCTAGCAACCTGAAAATTCTGGGTGGTTCTGGAATCAGTGTCGTGAAAAAACAGCCTGAGACAGAGGGTGGAACCGCGACGGGCGGAAATCTGACACTGACGCTCAATGGTGGACGTTCCGTCATGGTAGATTCTGCGGATTCCGATTACCGTTCTACGTTTACTGTGGACGGAAAAACGACGCTGAGCGCGATTGGTGAATCAAGTGTTCAGGCGCTGAATGGTAGCGGAGTCGATCTGGGAGAAGTCACGCTGACGGTAGATGCCGGGAGTGTGATGATTTTCCGTGCTGACGGTAAGGGCACGTTGAACGTCGGAAATGCGGATGGAACGACCTCGAAACAGGAGATTGGTTCTCTGATGGTGATGGACCGTTTCACGCAGAACGGTACTGGTAATGTTTTACTCTACGTTCAGAACGGTGCTGAATTAAGTGTCGGTGGTGACTTGACGCTGGACGACAACACATTCTTCATTAAGGATGAAGACGCGGAAGCGGGAGCGGGACTGTATGTTGGCGGTACGCTGACGGTAAATCAGCCTTCTCTGGTAATTGGAGCCGACTCGAGTGCGGATCTGGAAGCTGTCGGCGCGAATATTCTTAAGGTCGCAGAAAGTGATAATACGGATGTTGCGCTTACCGTCATGGATAAGAAATCTTTGACTTTCGGTCAGGTATACGGAGCACAAGGAAAGAATTCCGCACTGAATTTGACGCTCGTAGGTGGTTCAGGCCTTCATGCAATCACGGACGAAAAAGCGGGTAAAGACTGGACTGGCGTAATGCAACTCGGCTCTGAAAATAGCGGAGCGGTGAATATCACCATGACCGAAAAGAGTGCCATCTGGGCAGGAAAATCATTGGAAACGACGCTTCACGACGGAAGCATGATTTCTCTGGACGGTGGTTCCTCAATTGACGCGCAGGAGTCGAACTCGGTTTATGCTGCGAGTGGAACGTCTTACTTGGATATTTCGGGTGCCTCGCTAATGTATTCTGAAGGAACGCTCAGTGTCCGGACGGCTGAAAATGCGAACATGGAGATTTTCGTTGAAGGTATCAGCGAAAAAGAAAATGAACAGTCCTTCTTCAGTTCCGTCGGTGATTTTACGCTTGGTGGAAAGGGTACGTTAAATCTTCAGGCTGAAAATCATGTCGTGATGGGTTCCACGGGGAATATGGTCGTCGGTGATTCCGCGGAAGGTACGGTCAATTTCAGTATTAAAGGTAATAATTCCTACATTTACGTTACGGAACCAAAAAAGAACGACAGTAACGACAAAAATGATGGGAAAGATGACGGAAAAGTGGAAACTCAGGCTGAAGTTAATGCTGGAGTACTCACGATTGCGAAATCGGGAACGGTGAACATGGAAATTGCCGACTCCGCGCGTGTTATGGCCAAGAATGATCTGATTCTTGCGGAAAATGCGGATGCGGAAGCGAGTATTACGCTGGAAAATAAAGCTCAGTTAGTGAGTGAAACTGGAAGCGTTATCATCGGTAAAGCAGGTGCCGCGGAAGTCACGGGTTCAGGTGATATTCTGTCCGGGAAAAAACTGGTTGTCGGTCAGAAAGAGAACGCGTTGGGTTCTGTGGACCTAGTGAATGGTACTGTGAACGTCGCTGGTCTTGTCGTCGGTGAAGAAGAAGGTGCGGCTGGTACTTTCTCGCTGAGTGGCAAGGAAGCTGCGTTGTATGTCTGGGCTTCCGAGGAAAAACTGGAAGCCGCTGGTAATGGTGTGATTAATCTTTCGGGACTTAATGATGTCACGGACGAGAAATTCACTTCCGGTGTTTACCTCGATAAAGGTGCTCAGATACACGCGAATGACGGTATTAATCTGGATAACACCTATCTTCAGGTTTCCTCTGACACGCTTATCTCCGCGAAAAACGGTGGTATGAATGTTTCGAACGGCTCGACGCTGGACGCGACGTGGGGAACTGTAAATGTGACTGGTGATGTGAACATTCAGGATTCCACCCTCATCGTCGGCATTGGATCGAACGGAGCAGGGAATAAATTGAGCGTCACGGACGGTAGTCTGACGATTGAAAACGGTACACTGGATGTAAAACTCGTGAATGTCGCGTATCTCGGTGAAGAATGGGTCATCGCAGAAGTGAATTCTGAAGATGAAGACGATCAGATTAGTGGTGAGTGGAACGTTACTAGCGAGCTGGAGATTTACGATTTCGCGCAGGAAATCATCGAAGATGGTAAAAAACAGGTCATCACGATGGATCTGAATAATGACTACTTCAACGTTCGCGCGAATTCGATGCAGTTAGCCCGTCAGTCGCTGTGGAACACGGTAGATGACCGTATTAATTGGAACGTCGACCATGTCGCTTACTGCGGTCAGAAGTCCCCGTTCTTCAATTATGATGAACGTTCTTCCTTCTGGATGAAATCCGGTTACCGTGGCACGAATGTGGATGGGAAAAATGGTTACGACATTGATGCTTTTAACGTGACCATTGGTGCGGACTGCGCGTTCGAGGAATACTTCGCCGCTGGTGCCTTCTTCAGCTTCAGTAATCCGGAAATGGCAGAAGATCATGAAAGTGTCGGAGCGAATAACTACTCCTTCGGTTTTTATGGCGGTTATAAGACGTGGGGTGATTTCGAGCTGAAAGCGATGATGGCGTACACGCTATCTGATTACTCGATGCACCGTTACATGGGTGGTGAAATCGGAAACGCGGATTCTGAATTCCGTGGCTCGACGTTGACCGCGAGTGTCGAAATCGCTCGTCCGTTCTACTTCGGTAACTTCGTTATTCGCCCGTTGTTCGCCGTCGATACGGAATGTGTCTGGCAGGAAGATGCGACTGAAACAGGTTATTATTCCATGTACTATGAAAAGAATAATGATGCGTGGACTTATGCCCGACTCGGAGGGAAGATGGAATTCACGCCGACAGAACGTCTGATTCTCCGTGGAAAAGCGTTCTATGCGCTCCAGCTGGACGATGACGGCGCGTCGGAGACCTCCGGACGCTTGATTGGTACCGACAGAAATATGCAGCTTGTTGGTGCGGATATTGGTGACGATTATTTCAATTTTGGTATTTCGGCTGCGTACATGTTCAGTCAGCGTTTCTCGGCTTTCGCCGACTATGACGGCTATTTCGCGGACGATTCCGATTCGCATGTCATTCACGGTGGTTTCCAGGTTAACTTCTAGTTCCTGCATCGAAAATATCAGTTCTTAAGCTGACTTTAGGAGGGTGGTGATTTGTCACTGCCCTCTTTTTTCGTTTTTTTCTATTATTTACAGGAAATTTTGTCTGGATTCTCGGCCTCCCCCCTTTTTTTCCTTATCGAATCTGTTAAAATTGAGAGTGTTGTTGTATAACACCTACCTAATTTATAAAAATGGAGTGATTCATGAAAAAGAGTATCCTCACTATCGTTGCGACGTTGCTCGCTTCGGCCTCTTTGAGCGCTGCGGAATGGAAAAGCGGAATTGAATGGGTTGAACCGCCGGTCGTTGATCCGGGTCCGGAAACCGCTCCGGCGAACGTGCCGTCCGACGCAATTGTGCTTTTCGGCGGAGAGAATATGGACGCGTGGAATAACGGTGAAAACTGGCCCGTGAAAGATGGCGTTGTTTATTCTGGAAAAGGAATGGTTACGTCGAAACAAGCTTTTGGTTCCGTTCAGCTTCACGTCGAATTCGCTACGCCGTCCGAGGTGAAGGGTGAAGGTCAGGGACGTGGAAACAGTGGTGTTTTCTGGGGGCCGTATGAAGTTCAGGTTCTGGATTCTTACATTAATAAAACCTATTTTGACGGTCAGTGCGGCTCATTCTATAAACAAAATCCGCCGGCGGTGAACTGTTGCCGTAAACCGGGCGAGTGGCAGACGTATGACATTATTTATATGCGTCCGGTCTTCAACGAAAAAGGTGAAGTTGTCCGTCCAATGTATGTGACTGTTTTCCAGAACGGTATTCTAGTTCAGAATCATCTCCAAGTAAAGGGTACTGGCCACTGGCACATGCCGCCGAAATATGACGCTCATGCTGAAAAAATGCCAATTGGGCTTCAGGACCACGGTAATCCGGTCCGTTTCCGTAACATCTGGGTCCGCGAGATTTCGGATTCCCCGGTTCAGCCGGTCAAGGAAGATTCTCCGGTGAAACCAGCCGACGTGTTCGGGTCTCAGGAATAATCATGACGGAATTCTGTGTGTCAATCACACGTAATTAGTCACTGAATACGTCACACGTCTAAAGCCTTCTCATTTAACCTGAATATTTCATACCTGTACATGAATATTTAGGTTAAATGGGAAGGGAAGAGTCGTGTTTCGGTGTCCGTTTACCGTGGGTTTACACCCATGATTATTATATATGTCCCTTACCGGGGCAAGATTTTACGTAATGAATATTATATCCAAAGAATATGAAATATTCAGGTGAAGGGGAGCATTAAATACTCGGTGATTCTACCACTCCCTTATCTCGTGTCATTCTTTTATTCTT
>JAUNAI010000272.1 GCA_030527705.1 Planctomycetia bacterium
TGTTGGCATTACCGATGTTGGTGTTACTGGAGACGGCGTCACTGGTGGATTTACTGGGAGCGGAGTAACTACGGATGACGTTACTGACGGCGTAATCGGAGAAAAACGGAATGGTTTCGGCTCCTGAGGCACAACGGACGGCTGGGTATATACCGGCGGTGGTGTTACTGGAGACATTACCGACTGTGAGACCGAGGGAATTACCTCCGAAACGCCACCTGACTCAGCCATCATCGGTATTTCTGGCATAACTTCCACTATTTCCGGCTTGGAATCCAACGCCTGCTCAACTGCATCCATGAATGCAACACAAGAGGGATAACGTACCGATGAATCCGAGAATGCCAACATTAATGCGTTCTGAACCGCATTTCGTTCCGCCTCTCCCAGTGCATTTCCTGCCGAGAAAGATTCCGGCTGGAACGGTTCCGGCCCGGAATTCAGCCACCGATGTACTCTATCTTGCGGGAAAGGATGTCGACCGGAGAGCAATTCATACGCCATTACCGCGAGTGAATACTGATCTGATTTCGCCCCAGACGGTGCTCCATGTCGAATTTCCGGCGCAAGATAAGATAATCCAGACTCCGTACGTGACCCAAAATCCATCAGAAACAGTTCCTGTGGTCGTCCATTATCCAGATTTAGAAAGATTTTCTGCGGATGAATATTTCCATGCACAACCGAATGAGAATGTATAAAATCAAGCGTTTCCGCTACTCGACGCAGAATATCACGGACGACTTCCAGTGATAATGGCATCCGAAATTTCCGCTGTTCATCCAGAAATTCACGCAGTGTGAATCCGTCAAGCCACTTCATGACCGTGTAACACCCGAATCGGTCATCCTGCTCCAACGCATAAACCGGGCAAATTGCGGGGTGGGCGAGTTGCCGAACAGACTGCACTGCCGTCCGCATGGCATTAATCGCCGTTTCATCTCGCCGAAGGGCCTGCGGAAGGAATTTTAATGCGACTTCCTGATTCAACACGGTATCCAGCGCCTTCCAGACCTCACCACGTCCGCCACGCTGAGCTGTCTCCATCAGTCGATATTTTCCGGAAAAAACCATTCCCGGTAAAAGTGCCTGCAACTCAAAATCCGGAAATTCAGGTTCCTGATAAAGAGGATTACGACCACCGTGCGAGTAAGGGGATTCCGGATTCTCATTCGACATCGACTCGTTCCTTTACGGAAAATTAACCCAATAAAACCTCCCGTTTCAAGGAGGCTGTTCTGCTTAACAATTTTCTTAAATATTTTTATACCCGACGCACTATAAAATTCCAATTTCCGTCATTTTTCGTTGCTGAAACGACTACCGGAAGAGCCGTCCTTCCCTAAATTGTCAAGTGGAATCAGTATAATTTAAAACGGATTTCACTCGAAATTTCAGGGAAGGGCAGTCCTTCTAATCATCGTTTCTGCAACGTAAAACGATGATAAAGCGGAAATTTTATAGCGTATCGGGTATAAACATTAAATATCCTCTGGAAAGACAATCTGCGCAAAATCTGCACTGGAAAACTCTTTTTCCAACTCATCCCGAATCTGACGCGCACATGTTTCATACACCTCGAAAGAACTCCCATAAGGGTCTGAGATTCCGCCCGATGTGCGAGCCAGCGTGAAAACCTTACGCGCAATTTCAGGCATCGCACTGAGTATCTGTAATCGATGCGTCGGCGTCATCGTATAAATCAGGTCCGCATAATCCAGCAATTTACCTGTGACAGGGTGCGAAATATGTGCTGAAAGATCCAACCCCAGAGCCTGCATGGCATGTCGCGCCTCAGAACTTGCCGGAGAAAAATCCGTCGCACACGTTCCTGCCGAGTACACCTGAATTCCCGTCTCTTCAAAACGTTCCAGTGGTACTCCCCGTTTTCGCGCTAAAATGTCTTTCGCTAACGCTTCCGCCATCGGACTGCGACACGTATTTCCCGTACACACGAACAGAATCATCGGCTGAGCAAAACGGTCGAGTTGCTTACACGAAACCGCTCCCTGACGCAAGATTCTGTAAACGTTTGAATTCCGTGCAAATTGCAGTACCGTCGAGGGTTCTTTCAGAATCGAATCACCGTCATCAAAGATTAAATCGACTTTATCCCCAATCGCCCGAACCACTTCCAACGCCGATGTAGAATCTACCTGTCCTGCCAGATTCGCGCTGGTCAACGCAACTGGAAAATCTGCTTCTCGTAAGACCGCCTGTGTAAAATCGTGCCTCGGAACACGTACTCCAATGGAATCTTCTGGCATGACATACTGTCGAGAATTTTCCGGAAGCTGATATATTGCGCTCTCCGGAAAATCTGCAGTCATCACAATCGTAATCGGACCGGGAAAACAACGACGCGCCAACCGTTCCGCCTTTACCGACATATACGGTACATACGGCAAAATACGGTCCACGCCCGCGAACGCCAAGGTAAATGGATTCTTCTCCGAGCGATTTTTCGCTGCCATGAGATGCTCGACCGCTGCCGCGTCATCTGCTCGAACCGCAATTCCATACACCGTCTCCGTCGGCAAAACGACCAAGGCTCCACGGCGGAGCGCCTCAACCGCTGACGAAACCAGTGTCGCATTGAATCCATTCTTCTGTAATTGTACGACACGAGCAATCATTTTACCTCCCCATTTCAGACACTCGCAGATTTTCGGTTTTCGGCTTCCATACCGGTTTTTACGTACTTTCTCCTTGATACCGTTAAAACAGCCTTCTGTACCGTTAATACGGCCTTCTACACCGTGAAAAACAGTCTTCAAGAAATATACAATTTTTCAAAAACCATTAAATCTCTCACAGAACTTACAGAATGCCACAGAATGTATTTATTTTAAAATCCCGTCTATGTAAATCTGTAAAATCTGTGGGAATTTTAACGCTTTTTTCCTTCCGCAATTTCTTGTAATTTTCGGAAAAAGTCTATTTTTTCGGCGGTTCAAATTTCGGCGCAACGGCTTCTACATCGTCATCATCCATCGTGGATTTTCGTTCCGATGAACTCGGGGACGAGCTGGAAGTGCGTGATGAACTACGAGGCGAAGTATCCTCAATCTCCGACGTAATATCCGATACGACCGACGATACTTCACGTTTAAATGTACCTACCGTCCGCTGAAACTCAGAATAATATTTCCCAAATTTACGCCCCATCCGTGGCAGATCTCCTCCAAAAAGGAGAACTGCCAACAGGCCAAGAACGAATATGGAGCCGAAATCAAATAATCCGAGAGGCAAAATGGTATGGATTTCTGTCATGAAACCAATCATTCAGCGTCCTTATCCTTTTTTGATTCGATGGCTTCTTCTTTTTCCACGTCGTCTTGAATTTCGCGCATACCTTTTTTAAATTCAGTGACACTCTGACCGAACGAACGAGCTACCGACGGAAGACGGGTACCGAAAAGCAAAAGCGCAATACCACCGAGAATAAGAAGTTCCGTCGTACCAATGCCCATGAATGCGATAGGAAGGTTCATATTTTATCCTTTCAAAATAAGTTTACTTTATTATTATATACGTCTGGACCTAATCCAGATTTATTCTATTTTACCGGAATCCGGCGCAAGTGTCAAGTATTCCCCCGCAAAAAACCCGAAATTTTCCGAATATTCTTGAGAAAGTAAGGTGTTCATTTTTCAGAAAACGGAAAAATGTGAATTTTCGGGATTTCATAAGAAAAATTTTTCCCCAGCAGAATATAAAAAACTCTCCCTTAACCTGAATATTTCATATATCCCAGAAAGAGATGTTAATAATCGATGGAAGAACACCATCATTTTACCTCGTAGAGATGACATGCTATTTTATACTTTCACGTTTTTTTCTTTTCACATAGAAAATACAGACTAAAAGGGGAGAATAATAAAAAAGGGAGACCTTTCAGCCTCCCTCATGAATCATATTCAATGAATCTAAATCATATTCAATGAATCTTATTCTTCATCATCGTCATCTTTCAGGTCGTCCATGAAGACCTTATTCGCCAGCAAGTACAGCAACGGCGCAGCAATGAAAATCGTAGAATACGTACCAACGACGATACCAACCGTCATCACGAACGCGAAACCGTGAATCGATTCACCACCGAAAATGTACAGCGCGAGCGCCACGATAAACGTGGTGAGCGACGTCATAATCGTACGAGCCAACGTGCTGTTCAAGCTCTTATTAATCAGTTCTTTCGTCAGTGGCTGACCCTTTCCACGATTTTCACGGATACGGTCGAACACGACGATCGTGTCGTTCAACGAGTAACCAATCAATGTCAGGAACGCTGCTAAGAGCGTCAGACTGATTTTAAAATCGTCGATGAGCAGGAAACCAAGGAAAGAGGCGACCCACGTGCTCAGTGTGACTAAAGCCAACGCGATACCGATGTTATGAATCAAACCCGTCGTGGAGGAGAGACCGAAGCTCAGTTTCTGGAACCGTACCCAAATATAGAGAACGATTCCGAGTAAACTGACGACCAATGCCATTAACCCCTGATAACACATGTTACTTGCAACCGCGCTACCAACAGCACTTGCGGCCGGGAACTGGAGTTCATTGTCGATTTCCGTCTTCATCGTGGTGAAGAACTTCTGCGCTTCATCAACTGTCATACGAACGTGAACCAGCCATTCTTTCGCTGAAACTGCTTCATCCGCCGTCGTCATGATGGTTTTTTCCATGTTCGTCACTTTATAAGCGACGTTCGCCATATTCTGTTTTTCAAGCTGGTCCGCGATGAACTGGCTCATATATTCACGGTCGTGCGATTCCGCCGGGAACGTAACTTTCACAGAAATCATGTCTTCCGGAATGACTTCCATCCGTTTCGCCGGAGCAGCTTCCGTAGCCGGAGCCGTTTCCGCAACTGGAAGTTCTACTGCCGCCGGAGCTTCCGCAACCGGAGCCGTTTCTGTAGCCGGAGCTTCTACCACTTCCGTAGCCGGTAGTTCTGCAGCTGCTGGGACTTCCGCAACCGTAGCCGGAGCAAGTTCAGCCGGAGCCGCCGGAGCTTCTACTGCCGGAGCAGGGTCCGCAACTGGAGCCGGAGCCGTTGGAGCTTCTACTGCCGGGGCAGGGTCCGCAACTGGAGCCGCTGGGGCATCCGCCGTCTGAGCCATCAGGCTAAGCGCGAGCATCTGTTCCATCGGGCGAGAGAAGAACGTCGTGTTATTTTCTGCCGGAGCAGGTTCAGCGACCGGAGCCGGGGTGGGTTCAGCGACCGGAGCCGGAGTAGCTTCCACCGGCGCCGCCGGAGCAGCTTCAGCCATCGGATCCGGGGCG
>JAUNAI010000273.1 GCA_030527705.1 Planctomycetia bacterium
TCTACTGGAATCCCATTTTCACACGGCGAAAAACGAAAATGCTAGAAAAGCCAATCGTCCATATTCTCCGTCTTGTCCTGAACTTCATCAGCAGAAATCACTTCCGCCTCCTTAAATTCCGCACGTTGTTCCTGCGTCGGACACCCCTCCACATAAATCGCCTTATGCGGTCGGGCAGGACAAATAGATTCACAACCACCACAGCCAATACAGATACTCTCATCAATCTGTGGAATCGTCAGACCTTTTTCCGGATCGCCATACGGAACCATTGAGACCGCTTTCGTCGGACAATGCTCGTCACACGCACCGCAGAACGTCCCGTCAACCGGCACAACGCAATTTTCCTTCACAAATACAACACGCCCCATCTGCGCGTAGTTTTTCTCTTTCCGCATTAATTCCGCACGTTCCGCTTTCGATTCCGGAATCTCAACGCCACGTTTTCGCGCCATTCCAAGAATGTCAATCGCCCCATTCGGACAGACTTCCGAACAAATCGTACAGTCATAATTACAGAACGAACTCGTGAAATCCACTACCGGGACAAACATCCCTTTCAGCCCGTATTCCACCAGCGACGGCTTCAAAATATGCTGCGGACATTTCGCGATACACAGATGACACGCGGTACAATGCTCCAGAAGATGCTCGTAACTCAACGCTCCTGGAGGCGCGATAGGATTCGTCCGTTTCCACGCGTGTTGACCCGTTTTATAAATCTTGTCCGGCTCCGGCTGAACCATAACCGTATTACTCACCGCAGCCGCCGCTCCCGCAATGACCGGCACGCTCGCTGCCATAGATGCCGACGTAATCAAGAACTCACGCCGCGCACGGGCTTTATCCTCCGGCTTTTCAGGTTTCGGATCCAATTTCTTTTCAGAATCCGTTCCCGTCTCAATCTGAATCACCGTCTGTTTCCCGAACGGATTTCCAACTTTATAGGAAAGCGCGTCAAAATTACACGTTCCAAGGCAATTAAAACAGTCTACGCACCGTGATGTATCCACTTTCTTTCCGCGTGCGTCGAGACATGAGGCTTTACATTTTTTCGCGCACATTCCACAACTTTTACACTTCTCGGAATCGAGTCTCACTCGAAAAATCGCGAATCGGCTGAAAATCCCCAGAAACGTTCCGACCGGACAAATCGTGTTACAGTACGTTCTTCCACCACGCCACGCGAGAATTCCAATAACGAAAAACGATGAAATCGCGACCAGAAAACCGCCAAGTGAGAGAAAAACCGTCGAGAGCGAGAGCGTCGAAAATGACATACTTCCCGACGCACTGTCCGAAACAAGAACTCCGTTATTGAACAGTACGTAAATCGGGCGGAAAATACCATTCGCGATTCTTCCATACATGCTGTAAGGCTCGACGAGACACAGAAGCGCACCAAAACCAAGACAGAACGCGCCGACGCTCAGAACCAACACGCCCCACCGCAACCACGGTAACGGTTTTTTGTATAGATACGTTTTTTTCCCACGGTGTACACGTTTCGCAATCCACGCGACAAAATCCTGAAAAATGCCAAGCGGACAGATAACCGAACAGTAAATCCGTCCAAAAAGAAATGTCACGCCGACGATTCCCAGTACAATCCAGAACGCATGGCGACATAGCGCGGGAATAAATTGGATTTTTTCAGGCCAACTTCCTGTTTCAACTGTCATTTTCGAGATGGGATCCGCTGCAGTAAGTGCCTCATCACGGGCAGTTCCGAGAAACACGTGCGTCCAGTCAAAGAAAAACAGCGTAACAACCGCCAACATGATGACAGCAACAATAATTCGCAGGTATTTTAGCATTTTCATTTTTTTCTTTTTCAATTCAAGGTAGGTTCTGGAGGAAAAAAGGTTAAATCCGCCGGAATCTCGACGAGTTTTGTGTATTATACACTGAAAAGCTCGATTTTTCAATAGGTCCGCGCAAAAAAACGGAAGTTTTTTTAAGAAAATTTAAAATCTTTCACGGATTATTTTCTGAAACTTGACATAATGAACACCAAACCTACTGCAAAAACAAGAACACGCACAGAAGAATCGTTTCTAGAATCAGCAACAAAATTACGATAAAACTAACCCGTTACTCACTGAAACACGAATTTCTCCGGTCAATATGAAACGTATTTTTTTCCGAATGTCGTCTAACAGCTTCGTGTTTCCGTGTTTATCTACCAATAAATTGTGCGTGGTAAGGTGGTTCAACAACTCGATATCAGGTCTAATTAATTTTATCACACAAATAGTTCTACCTCTCAACCTCATAGGCCCAATGTCCCGGTAATAGTCCACATCTATAAACGGTCTCCCCTGTGGACTATAATGTTATACAGAACTTTACTTCACACTGTATTAAAATTGGTGTGATATACATAAATAAAGAAGGTTTATCCGATAAATAAACACTAGTTTCTGTGGATTGTGAGGATTTTAAGGGTAAAATACTCAAGGTCGCAAAAGTCGTAGGATTGGTATTTTAACGTTTAGATTTTGCTGTTGACGCCTTTTTTCAGCAGTATCGTCAAAATTGGCGAATTGTAAAAGTTCAGGCTGGGGACCAAGTGACGTTGAAATTTCTTGTAAAATCGCGTAAGTTCAGCATTTTCAGACATTGCATGAAGCCAAGTCATTCCGAATAGGTGTCACGTGGACTATTCTCAGGGACAATCAGAATCGATGAAATTTTTCTTTCAGGATATAAAATTTTGTTTAAATCTTGAAAGCAACGTTCTGCCTTTCGCGACAACATTCTTCACCCACAACACGGATATTTGATATGATGTATAATCGACGGTTTTTCTATGAAAAATTTTATTTTTATAATTTTTTTTCGATAGCAGTGTTGACATATCGTCCTGTACATGGTACAATAAATATAATGGTGCGGTTTTATTCCAGTAGAAAGTTTATTTTCACCTTGTAAATTTTGCAAAAATCATACTTTTTCAATATTTATTTTCCGAGACACAGTTACAAGATGAACCCATTTTAAATAATATGGAACTGAGGGAGGGTGTCAAGATGAAATTTCAAACGATTTATACAAAGCTATTGTTTATCGTCATTGGCTTGGGAATTTTATCATTGCTGATTGATAGGGTACCTGATTTAGAAGAGCTTGAGCGAAACAGAGAATTTGTTTCATTATATGAGGGAACAACCAATGTTAATTTGGTGAATTTGCAAAATTGCCATCGATTAAAAGTGTTAAAAATTTCTAACTCCGAAATTGATGACGACGGGTTACCTCACTTGCAACAAGCACCAACTTTAAAAGAAGTATATATAGAAGGGTGTGACAATATTACCGATATAGGAATAGAATCCCTCGGTATATTGACATCTCTGGAGATTATAAAAATTCACGGATGTCCAAACGTAACGGAAGAGGCAATTAAAGAACTTCAGATTAAATTGCCCAATTGTAAAATTACAAAATATTGAGAATAGTGTAATACCATCGGTATTCAAGTAATTGATAAATATTAACCTTGATATCAATTCCATAACCATTTTCCAGTATTGTCATATTACTTATCCTTTATCTCCGAACGGAGGTGGAAAAAATAAGAGAACAGAGTGGAAAATGTCTGGAAACAGTGGTAGGGAGTGTATCCTTACCACTGTTTTTCTAGGCAGTGGTGAGGTTTCTGCTGAATTTTATTTGTGTGGCGGATGGGGAAGGGCGGGGAATTCTTGAAAAATTCACTTTTTTTACAAAATTTCGAGGGAAACACTTGAAAAATAGACGAAAAAATGTTATAATCAAAAGAAAACGTTAGGTGAAATTTATGTTACTATCCTGCGACACCCAATACGCCCCTAATTTAATTCTGCAACACGGCTACGCCTACGATTACGACTTCAACGGCAACCGCCTCACCGCCAACGGTTCCACTTACACAACCTCCACCAACAACGAACTAACGTCCGACGGCACGTGGTCTTACACCTACGACGATGAAGGCAACCGCCTCACCAAAACCAACTCCACGAACCGCGAGTTATACGAATGGGACTACCGCAACCGCTTGACCTCCGTCACAAAACAGGAATTTAACACCGAAACGCAAGAATGGACGACCATTCAAATCGTCGAGTACACCTACGATTACAACAACGTTTGGATTCGCAAAGTTATCGGCAACGAAAAGACCATTTTCATCCCCGAAAACTACCAAACAACCGTTCAAATTGATAATGGCACCGTCACCCATCACTACCTCTGGATGCCCAACACCCAAGATAAGTTATTAGCAGACGTTACAACCAATGACGTTTTATGGGCATTAACCGACCACCTCGGTACCATCCGCAACATCATCGGAACCACTACCAACACCCACCTCATCTACGACGCCTTCGGCAACCTCATCTCTGGCACAAACCCGCTATTATTCGCCTACACCGGCAAAGCCTTCGATACTTCTACTCAACTCCAAAACAACATCAACCGCTGGTATGACCCCGCCACTGGACGTTGGTTATCCATTGACCCCATTGATTTTGAAGGAAACGATACGAATTTGTATTGGTGTATGTGGGAAATCAAGCTGTTGTTTATATGGATAGTGAAGGACTTAAAAAAAGAGCAATTGTAATCATTTGGAATGATCGAAATCCATTCACGTTTTCAGATATTGCATACTCCGGTTCTTTTTTGAATGTTGCCAGATATTATGAAAATCTTAAGGGGACACATGGTAAAAAAGTTTTTACGTTGCCGATGGGCAATGATGGATTAAATATAATTTGCAAGGTTGACGATAGATATTGTATAGAAGAATTAATTATAATTGATCATGGTAATTTAAAGGGTTCGCAGCTTATTCAGGGGCAAGAAATGGAGAAACTAGGTAGTATTTTGCAAACCTTAAGTGATAAGCTTTGTGACTCTACTAATATACCGATACGTATAAAATTGTTAGGATGTGGCGCTGGTCAAGTTACCTCTCCTGATGAAATTCCGCCAACAGCCCAGAAGTTGCTTGATATGTGCACAATAAATTCAGAGGGAAAGCCACGGCGAGTACAAGTTGAAGCATACCCAGGGATTGTTAATACATTCGATTCCCCTGTCCCTCGCAAAGAACAAGCTAGGGGGCTTAAGCGATTTCCAAATCCAAAAAAGTAGCAGAAAATGAACAACCGAACATGTAGCAATATTCAATAAATATTGTTTTGTTTCAAATCCAAGAAAAAGGAGAAGAAAATGAATAATCAAATAAGCAAAAGATATTCAATAAATATCACTTTGTTTTGTTTTGTTTTGTTTT
>JAUNAI010000274.1 GCA_030527705.1 Planctomycetia bacterium
CCCCTCATCTTCATTCTCATCTTCCACAGGCGTATCCATAATGGCAGATGTTGGAATTTCTAACTTATTATATCCAGTTACGATGTTTTTTGGATTCAGGTATTCAAAGATTGAAACTTCAATTTTGGTAACGTTGGAACTCTGAATAAGAAACGTTGGAACTCTGAATAAGATTGGAATTACAGTCCGTTAGTAACCCGCGAAGGATTACACTTCCGGCAGCAGCAACAGTTGGGAACATAGAACACCTCAATTACTATGAATTTTTAAAACCGCGTTAATTTCAGGAAAACGCTCAAAATTGGACAGTTTAAATCCCTGTGCGATCTGAAAACCTCGAAACTCAATTGCGTTTCGCGATTGGGGTTCAAAATGCCACGGCTGTTGTGTTTCCACTTAGGTTCTCAACCGGGATGGAATCCAACGCCATACGACTTGAAAAAAACTTTTCATATAAAACCTCATCAAAATAAAATCCAAAATGCAAGCGTCCATCGGACGCGATTAAAAGTTTTTTGGGAAGATGGTCTGGAAGAAACCTATTTTGCAAAAATGTTTCCCTCCTCACGAATGTTTATGTGTTATCAGGGTAAACGCATTACGCAAGTTTCCACCCTGTCGGGAGGAACTTGCTATCCGTCTTGCTTCAACGCCCGTGGGGAGAAAACATTTTGAAAATTGTTTTCTCCCCAGCCCCCTCTTTCAAAAACTTTTTAATCGCGTTCTGCGAACGCTTGTTTTTTCTTGTTTTTTATTTATTAAGTGTTTTTCACTCAATCACCCAATTTTCACCATAAATCCCCGGAACAACGCCGCGTGAGACGAGCCCCTCGGCAGATTCGTGGCAGATAATCCACTTATTTTTGCGGAAAAGGAGCGGGTCGGCAGGTTTCTTATCCAACGCGACATTCGTCCCTTTCGGCAACACGACGATACAGTTAAATCCAGCCGCCTCCGTTGTGCACGGGCAGAAATGCAGACTCGTGGCGTACACTTCGACCGTTTCGCCCGCCTTAACTTGGAACATCTTGCATTTTGCCGAGTCCAGACGGCCGTCCGCGTCGAGGTCTTCCAGACGTGCGAGAATGAGAACGAAATCCGTGACCGCGATGTTAATTTCCGAATCGCGATGCCATTCCAGTGCGTTCATGACGTTATTATGACCCCAGCAACACCCAATCTGAATCGGCATTTCACCGTAAATTTCGTCCGTGTAAAACGCCATGGCCGACGTTGCTTCCAGAGCTGGAATAGACGGTTCATATGACGCGCCCTCCGCCGGCATCTCCAATTTCGCCGCCTCCGCGATAATTTCGCTCGAATCCGTTGCAATCACCCGTCCGTACGCCTTGAATTCCGGGTCGGTCACCCGATAAATTTTCATATTTTTTTGTCCTTTCTATAAGTCGGAAATTTCGGAATGAAACCGCTATTTATAGGAAAACGTAAAATAATACTGTGTATCTTAACACGGAAACAAAAATCATAAAATTTCCTGTAGCTCTCACTGATTTTCACAAAAAAGAGTGAGACTTCAGGAAATGAAAGTGATTTAAATCACTATGTTTTTTGCTTTCTGGCCCTCAGTATTTTCGGTGCTTTAACGTTTTTTTACCTTTTCAGGTATGAAATATTCAGGTTAAGGGAGGTGTAAAACGCACCTACTTAGTCAGCCACTTGTGACCTTCTTCGGTCGTCATGTAGAAACCGCGATTTTCGCCCGCCATAATCCACAGATAATAGTTATCATACCCCGGCGCACAGCAGAACGGATGGTAACCGCGCGGAATCTCAACGAAATCGCCCGACTTGACGGTATATGTTTCGTCAATTTCCCCTTCTTTCGTGTACACGCGCTGAATGCCGAAACCTGCCGGCTTGTCGAATTCGTAGTAGTAAATCTCTTCCAACACGCCCTCGGTCGGCATGTTGTCATCGTCATGTTTGTGCGGCGGATAGCTTGCCCACTGACCACCCTTGACGTACGCTTCACCGATGTAAATCATGTTCGCGCTCGTCCGCTCGTCGAGAATGAAGTGCGCCTGACGCTCCCAGCCCGGTTTGCCAAGGTCCTTGATGACGACGTCTTCCGGATTAATTAGTTTCGGCTCGAAATCCCCGTCATTCGCCGGCGCTTTGCAGACCGCAACCGTCACTTCCGTCACGCCCGTAATGGTGAACGGCGTCTCACCCGGCACGTAAACGCACGTCGCCGGACCGTCAAAAACGTCCTTCCGCTTGCCGATATTCTCGAAACAGAATCCCTCACCCGTCACGGAGCACTGACCACCGAGGAGGACCAGACCGTATTCCTTACCACCTTCATGATATTTTTTCGAGTCGCCCGGCTGAAGTTTCACCATGTCGACTTCCAGCCAATCCAATGAACTGTTTTCATACGTAATGACGGCGGACTTTCCGTTTTCCTTATTCCAAGATTTTTTGTAGGAATAATCACTACTCATGTTTTTCTCCTTTTTGAAAAATAAAAATACGACAAAAATGAAATATTGATTAAAAGTTTTTTGAAGGGGAAGTTTGAAGAGGGAACAATTGGCAAAATGTTCCCCGCCTCACAACCGTAAATTCTCTACGGGTAGCAAGTTCTTCCCAACAGGGTGGAATCTTGCGTAATGTGTTTAGGCAAATCTCTTCCCTTTACACCATATAACCTAATCTGTACCCCTTACTCCTGTATTAAAATTACGCGGTCGGTGTACACGTTTTGAACGTCGGCGGGGCGGTTAATCGGAGCCGTCCAGAAATACTGTCCCGGTCCCACGTCGAAAACGCCGAGGTCTATCCAACGGTACTCTGGTCCAGCAATTTCCGGTATATTGGCGATTCGGTGAAGTAGCGTCTTTTTCTGCTTGCCATCATACACGCCCAGCTCCATCGCGCGCCCTTCCGTTCCAGTCGCGTCACAACGCACGGACGCATAAATATGAATCCGCATCGGCTTTTCACTCTCTTTCGCACCTGACCGGGTAGGAATCGACAGAGCCGTCGCCCACTGTGTATGGTCGCCACCCATCCGTACCGTCAGTCCATTCGACGCAGCGGAGTCTTTCTCCAAGAAAGAGTATTTTCCAAGCTGATACTTTCTAAACTGTCCGTCCTGAATCTCAATCCACCGATTTCTCGGCAATTTCTGGCAGAATTCCGGCGGTGTCGCGCTTTCTTTGGCGACGCTTAGTTCCTCTTTTTGAGTGAGAAATTCATCTTTTACATCTTGAATATTCCCATTCCACTCGCGGTATAACGGGATTTTGAACTCGTCCAGAAACGCGATGAACTCGTCCACTGCCACCGAAAAATCTTGCGGACCGTCCCATTTTTCCTGATCGAACCACGCCTCCATCCGGTAATGATGATACTCCTTCAGCCACACGTAATCAATCGGCATCCGCGCGTATCGAATCTTGTTCACCAATCCAGCATGTCGTTTCGGCTGTTCTGCTTCCAATTTTCGCGCGACTTTTTCCGCCTTGTCCATCAACTTCGTCGCCTGATTCAGCCCACGGAGCGAAAGCCAATCACGAACCGTATTTCGGTAAATTCCGAGATAAATTTCACTCGTTTCCACCTCTTTCCGCAACAATTTGAAATACTCATCAAAAATCGGAACCAATTCCGGTGCGTAATAGCCCGTGATGAACTCATTCTTCAGCGAATCGAAATCTCGTTCTGGATTCCATAACATTTTCGCCACAATCCACGTCCGCATCGCCACGAAATCACCACTTCTGGAGTGAACGTCACCCTGTTCAAAAATCCCAATCGCGTTATGGTCGATGAAAAATTGAATATTGTCCAGCAACACGCCATAATTCGGGTGCGGAAGCAGATAATTGGTGAAATTTGTCACATAATCCCAAATAAACAGGTTCGGTGCGATTTTCGCCCACCCATCGATGTCCTCACGGAGCGTCACGTTCTGCTCCCCGGAAAGTGGCTGAGAGAACGAACATTCAATCGTGCAGAGGCGCACCACCACGTTTTTTCGCGGTTTCACCAGCTTCGGTGGCTTCCGTGTGTACGTATACGCCAGCGTCTCGACATAAACATGCGGAAATTCTTTCTCGACCGCTTCCGCCACTTTATTCACGAACCGAATTAGAACACCCGACTGTGCACCTTCTTCCTCCGCAACTTTCGTACATTTTTCGCACCGACAGTATTTTTCGTGCCAATCGTTCTGACTTACCGAAACGAATGTCGCATCTGGATTCGCTCGTAGGTCACGGAGTACGTTTTTAATTAACTCCTGCGTCATTTCTTCATTCGTCAAGCATAATTGCGCAAGCTCATACGTCCGTTTTCCGTCTACCTCGCTGTACCATTCTGGGTGTTGTGCAAAATACTTTTCCGGCGGGATTAACGGATAAAAAGAATGCACAAAATGGCAAAATTTATGGTTTCCACCCAACTGCCCCGGAATCGGCACGCTTCCATTCAGTTTTACCTTCGGCGCAAAATTCTCATGCCGTCCCTCGAACGTGTAAGAATCACGATAAACGAGCTTCGGCGCAAACTGAATATTCAGATTGTCTGGGACCGTCACGCATTTTCGTTCAGGAATCGTCTCGCAAGTCGGTGTCCAGAAACGACAGCCAAGAACCTCTTCCAGAAAAGTGTACGCCGAATAAAGCATGCCGCGTTGCGCGTGTCCCGACAGCACAAGGTCCGAACCGACCGTCTTCACGACGATTCCGTCATACGCGATTTCCGCTTCATTTACCGACTTGCCGAGCAATTTCTGCGACAACGCAGACGGACCGATGACAATCCGCGAACTTTCATTCTGCGCCTCCGTTTCCGATTCCGTAACAACCGGAACTTCGGCGCCGGAAATCTGTTTCAGATACTTCTGTACCTCCAACGCCGTCGTTTTCTGTACTTCCGTCGCTTCCGTCGGCAACACAATCTGACACCGCGTCTTCCCGTCATCAATCAAAACGAGGTCTTTTGCCAACGCACTCGCCGACAGAGATGTAATCAGGAGGGCACAGCCAAAAAATAATGTAAAAATGGCAGGTCTGAACATGATTTTAGGTCCTTTAACTGAACAATGATGAATACTTGCGACGATGTCGCTGTAAAAAGTTGTTTGAATGGGGAGTGTTTAAAGCCTCCCCTAAAAGGGAGACTGAGCTAAACACATTACGCAAGATTCCACCCTGTCGGGAGGAACTTGCTACCCGTCTCGCTTCCACACCCGTGGGAAGAAAACATTTTTGCAAAATTGTTTTCTCCCCAGACCTCTCTTTCAAA
>JAUNAI010000275.1 GCA_030527705.1 Planctomycetia bacterium
GAAAAAAAGCCTGTTTTCCGAAACATCGAAAAACAGGCTAAATACCCTCTAGGGGGGAAACAATTTTGCAAAAATGTTTCCCCCTCACGAATGTTTATGGGGCATAAGGGGAAACAAGATTCCCGATTTACTCTTCCTCCTCAACTTTATTCTTTCTGTCCGCCGACTTTCCGAAAATCCAGTCGCGGAATTCGTCGCAGTGGGGCGATTCCGAGAAAAGCGCGCCGGAGCAGGAAACGCCGTTAATCAGGTCGGCGATGTAAACCGAATCTCCTTCATTTTTGGGCATTTTCTCAATTTCCGCACACGTCCACTCCGCGTCGGGGCGCATCCACGGAACGGAAGATTGACGCTCGGTGATTAACGCCATTTTTCCGACTTCCCGCGTCGGCTCGTCGCGCATCATCTGAACGTAATCGCAACCCGTTCCCGTACCGTCAAAAAGCTGATTTTCTCCGAGAATAACGGTATAATTCGTCATACTGGGAGACGACGCGTCTCGCGTCGTTGCATCGGGTGAAACTGCTGAAAGGGAAGATTCTTGCTGATTCTGCGACGCGGGACGCGTCGCCTCCCAATTTGGATTCCGAAAAATCTCCGGCATTTCCGCGTGAAACTGACGGTTATACTCACTGTCCCACGGCTCGTCAAGTCGGATTTTCGCGTATAATTCCTTACATTTTTCGTCCCCGACATACGGCAGAATCAACACGCGCCACGAGTGCAACGGTTTCCCTTCCGCGTCGACCGAAAACGCCGGTGGCAACTTTCCATCATGCTCCAGCCGATATAACTGCATCGCGATTCCGAGACGGTAAAGGTTAAATTCAGAATCCTGACGCAGAAGGACGCGCTCATACATGTCTTTATTTGGAAACGTCCTCAACGCAAGAAGGATGGCGAGAGTTTCGGAACGCGAAGCGCGTGTCCAGCCCATTTTCTTCAGGTTCGGCTCCCCCCGAGAATCGACATATTCACCGTATTTTTCCGCGATATTCACGTTTTCAAGATAATATTCGTCGTACAGTTCGAGCGTCCGCCTCATGACGTGATTCCAGTCGTAACCGAGACGGGAATACATACAGTCGGAAAGTCCGGCAAAATAAAAAATGTTGTAGTAATCGTTCTTTTTTTGACATTCCTGAATTGCGTTGGGAAAGAAAAGATGCGCGAAAATCTCCGTCTGTTTCATGGACTCGCGGCTTACGGGGTTTTCGGTCGCTTCCGCAAGGCTTTTCCACTGTTCTGCCGTTGGTTGCGTGTCGGGATTTAAGGCGATATCTACCGACATTCCAGCGCGTTCAATCGCGTTTCCAATGAGATTTCTCACGAGCACCTGACTGCCTTTTTGAATCTGTCGCCCTAATCGGATACCCGCGATTATGTCGTCAATCGCTCCATCAACGTCCCCGTCAGCTACACGTACTCGAGCGCGATACTGAAAAGCATACATAAAATGGCGTTGGTCGATAATACACAGCGGTCCAATACCCGAAAGCGACGCAGAATCGACCGGCAAAATGTAAGGATAGGTGAAAACTTCCGCGTTTCGTACCGCCTCGGAAATTACGTCGATTGCGGGAGAATTTTCCGTTACCCACGCGCGAATCCAGTCGAAATTTTCATTTCCCTCCGCGTCCATAACTTGCTCGGAAAGAGGCGATTCCGTAAACAAACTTTCCGGCGCGTCCTTTGGCGAAATCGGCTCAAGACCGAGCGCGGAATAAAAATGGTTGAACCGCTGAATCAGCTCTTCTTCCGTCGCGTTTCGGGTTTCAGCTGTCATGACGTCAGCGTGATTCGGTAGAATAACTGTCCTCATATATTCCAGTATTTCGCTACCGGGACCGAGACGACGGACGATTTCACGCGCGGAGTTCTTTTCCGTCTTCATTTCTGGTGGATAATTCGCCTCAAGGATGGAAAAATAATCGATATACCGACCGTCGGCGGTCAGCGGCTCCGTCACGATGGTCGTTTCAGGGGAAATTTTAAGAGGAACGCTCACGAAAAAGTTCCACATGCACACGCCCGCAAGAGCGAGAATGATGAGAAAAGTGTAACAGCACGTACGTTTCATAATGTATCTCCTTTTTCTTAGCCTCCCCTTTTAAGGGAGGCGTCACGAAGTGACGGAGGGGGCGGGGTTGAGTTGCCAGAGACCTCCTCTAACCTGAAAATTTCATCTCTCACGAATTTCACGGAAACCAGTGGTCTTAAATCTCCCGCAGATCTCACAGATTTCGCAGATTTTTAAATCCGACGCACGATAAAATTCTGCTTTTCCGTGGTTTCGCGTTGCTGAAACAACTGTCGGAGGGACCGCCCCTCAAGAGAATTTTCATGTGTGATTAAAAATGATTATGATCATTTAAAATCCGTCTGTGAAATCAGTCTCTTCTGTGTGAAGTGCCGAAAAATACGGGGTTCCGGAAAGCGAAAAACTCGGTGACTTGAATCATTTTCACTCGCTGAAATCTCACTCCTTTCTGCGAAATCTGCGAAATCTGCAAAATCTGCGGGAGATTTAATGATTTTTGTTTCCGGGTTAAAATACACTATGTCATTTTAACATTTTCTAGAAAATGACGGTTTCATGCCGTATTTTCCGACACATTCACGTTTTTTGCTGTTTAGTGTACGGAAATTTCAGGCTAAAATAATTTTTCGTTTTCATTTTACAGGTTTTTCAGGAAGATATTTTTAAATTCTACCTTCATTGCCGGCCCGACGTGAAGCTGGAAACCTAAAAGTCCCTTGAAAATCGCCGCGTCATCTTCATCAATGGTCTCTGCAACTTTCACATCATTAATATAATGTGTGCAGACGTTCCCTTTCGCCACGATTTTATACGTGTTCCAGCCATTCAGGTCGATTTTCTCCAGAAGTCCATCCTTGTCGCCGACTTTCCCGGTCACGACAGGGCGTCCGTCTTTATTAATGGTTGTCTGCTGACCACGCTCACAGAGAATTCCACGGTATCCCTCACCGTACACGATTCCCATATACGGCGCGCCTGCGATGTCTGCCTGATAACCACCCATACTCCACGGTTTGTTCGGGTCGTTATTCATAAACGCTCGGTACTGAATACCAGAATTGTGATTCGTGAGGCAGAAATCGACGAGCAGCTCGAAATCCGCGACTTCCACATTTTTCAAGATGAGGAATGTGTTATATTTAATTGGATTCGCGTCGGTAGAGAGACCCGTAATGCAACCGTTCTGGACGGACCAGTAATCCGGATTACCATCCCAGCCTGTGAGTGTTTTTCCGTCGAAAAGCGAGACAAAACCATCCGGCGCAGTCTTATCAGCAGGCATTTCTCCAGCGGAAACGGAGGAAACAACAGAAATGGAAAAAAGTCCGGAAATCACGATGCTCAGTGCCAGCGCGAAAATAGTCAATATGGAGGGGAGGAATGTGTGTTTCATAAGGTTCCTTTCTGAATTTAGGCAGGTTCTCAATTTATGAGGTTACGCGGAATAGGTAACCTCCCTGTATCCGTGTTTTTCTTTATTTTACCCTTCCCCACGGAAATATTCAAGAGCTTTCCCACAGTTTTTTGATCTTCTTTTTCCAGAAAAGGTGAAAAAATCGGTAATTTTGGTAAATCTTGTGAAAATTTCCCACTTTTTTTAACCAAATTAGTCGACAAAACGCAAAAAATGTGGTAAACTTCAATATAGAGAAACGTTATGTGAAGCCGTGACGTGGATAGATTTTCAGAACGAAAAACGAGGAAGAAACGGATGCATTCTGTTAGGCAGTTCATTTTAGGACCGGAACAGGAATTTTTGGCGATCAGTCGGGGAATAGAACGGATGGATCTCGCAGAGATTCGGAACTGGTCGGCCGGCTCGGATGACCTGATTTCTTCGGCACCGCTGGCATGTAGTTGGAATTTTCACCCGCTACCGTCGGGGAAGTTCTGCCTGAGTCGTACAAGTCGGTTAGCGCTTCTGTTCCCGAAAGAGAATAGCCATCAAGTATTTACGCACGGAATTCTGATTCCGCCGGAGTTTCTGAAAGATTACGCGAATAATGCGATTTCGTTGTGCCATCATCTGGAAAAGTTAGGCCTCTGGCGCGCTGGACTGGAGGTGATGCGGCAACTGTGGGATGGGGAGACTGGTGGTCGTACGCACTCGGAGCCGATTTCTAATGCGGAAATTATGCCTGTTTTACGGACTTTAACGATGGACGGTGGTGCCGAGGCGGTTCGGCTGGAGACGTTGAACGCTTTCGCACGGACGACGGGAATTCGCCGATTTAGCGCGATTCTGGACCAGATTCTGGGGAATTTTACGACGGTTTTGACCGGAAATGCCGTCCCGGAAATGATGATGGAAGCGCTCCTCGACGTACTTCCTGTTGGGTGTCGGACCGATTTTTCATTCTCAACTGGACTAAAATTCTCGCCAAAACGATTATTCCGCGTGGTTTTCGTTGGAAATTCTGCGTCGGAACAGGATAATGTACGTTATCGTTATAATTTACCGATGATTTCAACGACGAGCGTGTCGCTGTTACAGGATGAACTGCTTCCGTCGTTAAAAAATCGGTGGGCGATGTTTATTGCGACGCTTTTTGAACAGAATCTTGAGCATGCTTGGGGCGAAATTGCGCTATTGGATGAGACGTTTTCACCTGCTGATTTACCACGTCGTGCACGTTTTTGGTTCCGGAAACTGGGACTGGAGACGATTTACCAGAAAATCCGTGAAAGTCGAAAGAATAATCGTTGGAATAATCAGGAGAGTTACGGGATTTATCAGACACACGTCTCCGGGAAGCGTGACGCACTGAATGTCGTTTCATCGCTGTTACACGAGAATCTTACCTCTGAAAATGGTAAGAGTGAGAATGTGAGAGATTCCGGAATTTCGAGAGTTTTTTCAGAAAAGATAGAAAAAACTGGACAAAATAGCGAGAATGGGTCGAAATTAAGAGAAACTGTCTCTCCGCGGGCGGTCAGTTATTATCTTGCGACACTTTCGGAGGCTATGCACGGAAACCCATTAGCTCAGAATCATCTGAAAAATGTTTTTCAGGAAATTACTGCTTCTGTGCCGGCTTCTGCACGAGATGAGGCGTCGGAAACGTTACTGCTCGCGGGCGTGCGAAATTGGAATGAAGAACATAATACCGCAAGAAATCGGTCGTGGCGACAGGTGGAAGAAATGGTGGATACGCTCTCTACCATGCTGAATCTGTTGGAGGATGAACGGACGGAAATGCGGTAGAGTCACGGAATAAATACGGAA
>JAUNAI010000276.1 GCA_030527705.1 Planctomycetia bacterium
TTCCGACGTGGAAATAATGACCGACGTGGTGGCGGTTTTCGACGGAATGGCGAATGATGGTGTATGGCATTTTAGATAATTAAGGAATCGCCTCCCCTAATCTGAATATTCCATACCTTAAAAGGTAAAAAACGTTCAAGTGTCGTAAAATACGGCATGAAACCGTCATTTTCAGTGAAACGCTAAAATACACTGGTATTTTAACGCGGAAACAAAAACTATTAAATCTCCCAAAGATTTCACAGATTCCACTGACTTTTACAGAAAAGAGTGATATTTTAGGGAGTGGAAATGATTCAAGTCACCCAGTTTTCCGTTTTCCGGGACCCCGTATTTTTCGGCACTTCCCACAGAAGAGATAGATTTTACAGTTGGATTTTAAATTATCATAATATTTAAAAATCTGTGAAATTCTGTGGAATCTGTGGGAGATTTAAAACCACTGGTTTCCGTGAAATCCGTGGGATATGAAATTTTTAGGCTGATAGGGGAGGCTACTTATTTAAGATGGATTTAATTGATATTTTTTAAGGATGAATTTTAAGCTCGTCGCGTACAATCTGGGAATCATAACCCTTTTACTCGCCTGCAGCATGTTTCTCGGCATGGTGTGGGCGTTGCCGTGTTTCGGCGGGGTGTGGGAGAATGAAAGTCGTGGCGTGATGGCGCTTTTCGGAGCGATTTTCATTACCGGGACAGTCAGCTTTATGCTGTTTCGATATGGAAAACACGCACGGCGTGAGTCAGTTTTCCGTCGTGAAGCCATCGCGATTGTTGGTCTTGGGTGGATTCTGGCGGCGATTTGTTGCGCGTTGCCGTACGGGTTAAGTGGGGTTCCGCGGGCAGTTCTGGAGGATGGGACACTCGTGCCAATGTCGGTCGTGGACTGTCTTTATGAGTCGATTTCCGGGATTACGACAACTGGCGGAACAGTCATCAGTGAGGTAGAAAATCCGGAGATAATGCCGAGAACGATTCTTTTTTGGCGGGCGTTGACGCATTTTATCGGTGGTCTGGGAATTGTGGTGTTACTGGTTGCGCTCCTGAATACCGGCATGGCAGGTCGGCTTCTGGTGCGGGGGGAGCTTTCCGGGCCGAAACAGAGCGGACTGGGTGGAAGAATCCAGATAACTATGCGTCGGACACTGACGGTTTATCTCTTCATGAACGCAGTTCTAGTCATTCTGCTGATTGCGTGTGGACTGAGTTGCTACGATTCGCTCTGTTTTTCGTTTGGGACGATTGCGACAGGTGGATTGGCTCCGAGAAATACCAGTTTCGCATTTTATAGGACTGTTGCGGATGTAAATTTCGTTGCGGCGGAGTGGATTCTTGGAACTTTTGCGTTCATATCGGGCATGAATCTCGTTTCGCTCTACCTGCTGGGAACGGGAATTTGGCGTCCGCTGGTGAAATGCCGAGAGTGGCAGGTTTATGTATTACTCGTGTTAGTAACGGTGACAGGGATTTCGATTTTACAGCATACGCCAGACGCTCAGAATGGAATCGCGTTCGGTGAGACTGTGCGAAATAGCTATTTTCAGGTCATTTCATGTATCACGACGACGGGTTACGCAACATGTAATTATACGCTCTGGACAGCGAGTGCCCAGATGATGCTCTTCGCGCTGATGTTCATTTCCGCTTGCTCCGGGAGTACGAGTGGTGGGTTTAAAGTCGCACGATATATTCTGCTTTTCAAGATTCTGAATATCGAACTGGAAAAGATTTATCGTCCGGCAATCGTCCGACCACTGTATTATAACGGTGAGCGACTGCGTGAAACGTCGATTCTCAGTAGTGTCCTGATGTTTTTCGCGATGGCGTTTCTGACGATTCTCGGAACGTGGTTTTTCCTCGTAATAGTCGAGCCCAGCACGATTTGGGAAGGACAGAATTCGGTCATGACAACGAAAACGCAAGATTTATTCTGTACGTCGGTTTCCCATTTCGCGAACGTCGGAATGGGAATGGGCGTTTTCGGTTTCGATTACACTTTCGGAGAGTTGAGTGAGATGTCGAAATTCGTGTTGGCATGTGTGATGTTACTCGGAAGATTAGATTTTTTCGCGATTTTACTCCTTTTCTCGCCGACTTTTTGGAAAAAATAAGCACAAGAAAAGCAAGCGTTCGAAGAAAGTTATTTTATCGTTTATTTTGACTTGATATAGGATTATTTATGCCAAAACTTTGGGTTATCGGCGATATTCACGGTTTTTCTCTCGCGCTAGACCGGATTTTGGAACAGATGAAAATCGAAAAAGAGGATACGGTTGTGACACTCGGCGATTATATTGACCGTGGTCCGGACGCACGCGGAGTTTTGGAACGGTTACTGCGACTGAAAAAAGAGTGTCATCTCGTTACATTACGTGGAAATCATGAGGATATGTTGCTTACGCTTCTGAAACGGGAACTGGACGGAACGTTGCGCCCGTCGTTCTGGAAGAATTTCATGTCGAAAAAACCGCAACTGGAAATGGCGGACTGGCTGGACCTGGGTGGGAGGCAGACGCTGGCGTCTTACGGAATGCTGACGACACGGATTTCGCAGATTCTGCCGACGCATATCGAGTTTATGAAGGAAATGCCGTTATTTTACGAGACGGAGAAGTTCATCTTTACGCACGCAGCGTATATTCCTGAGCTGGAAATGGCGGACCAGCCGACAAAATCGCTACTGTATCATCGATTACGGGTTTCGATTCCAGAGAAGCATATTTCAGGGAAGACGTTTTATGTCGGGCATTCAGCGCAACATGATGGAAAAATTCTCGATCGGGGACATATTATCTGCATCGACACGTATCTTTACGGTGGTGGCTGGCTGACGGCGCGGGAATTAATGAGTGGTGAAACAATTCAGGTCGATGCAGCAGGACGGCGACGAAAGTAGTCAGAATCAGGAGAATCAGCATGACGAGAAAAGATATAATTTTTGCCTTCTGTTTCGTACTCGGTTACGTGGCATGTTCGGTGTACTCGGCAAGTGGAGAAAGTGTACCAGTTACGCAGAATGGAATGTCAGGAACGTTAGTAGGAACGGCAAATTCTAGGCTGACTGCGGAAATTGTACTACCGGAGGGGGTAAGTGAGGCGGATTTTCTGTTTCAGCATGCATTCATGATGTCTCAGCAGAATGAATTGGAAACGGACTATAGCGCGATTTTTGAAGTGTTTCTGCGTTCGGCGGAACTGGGACACGCGCGGGCACAGTATTATCTCGGTAATTCTTATGAAAACGGAATCGGTGTGGAGTCTGACCTTAAAACCGCGGCAGAATGGTACCAAAAGTCCGCGGAACAGGGAGTGACCGAGGCACAATACGCACTGGGACACTGCTATGAAAACGGCATCGGCGTGGAAAAGAATCTCACGGAAGCGGTAAATTGGTACCGAAAAGCGGGAGAGCAGGGAAACGGAGAGGCTCAGCAGAATCTAATTTCATTTTACCTTCTCGGACGAGGTGTGAACGCAGACGCAGCAGAGGCGGTAAAATGGGCGAAACTCGCAGCAGAACAGGGACTGCCGCAGGCGCAATATAACCTAGCGTACTGTTATCAGACCGGAACTGGAACCGAAAAAAATGAGCTGGAAGCGGTAAAATGGTACCGAAAAGCGGCGGAAAAAGGACACGCGGACGCTCAGTACGCTGTCGCGCTCAGTTATGAAGATGGAACAGGAGTGGAGACTGTTTCTGAAACAGAAAATAAAACAGAAAATAGAGAGAATTCAGGAAATAACTCCAGAAAAAACATCACGGAAGCAATAAAATGGTATCAGAAAGCCGTTGCACAGGGACACTGCGGAGCGCAGTACATGCTGGGTATCCATTTTCTAGAAGGTAACGGTATAAATCGCAACGAAAAAGAAGCATTTCAACTGTTTCAGCTCGCAGCACGTCAGCAAGATACCGGTGCGGAGTATTTTTTGGGTTACTGTTATGAAAACGGTCTCGGAACGGAGAAAAATCCGACGGAAGCGGTAAAATGGTATCAGAAAGCGGCGAATAAAGGTCACGCGCAGGCTCAATTCGCACTCGGAATGTGTTATCAGCTCGGAGAGGGAATCTCACAGAATGAGACGCTCGCAGCCGAGAATTTCCGACTTGCGGCAGAACAGGGAGACGCGCTGGCGCAGTACAATTATGCGTTATGCCTTTATTATGGAAGCGGAATTCCAGCAGATGAAAACGTAGCAGTTACGTGGTTTCTGAAATCTGCGGAACAAGGAAACGCAGACGCGCAGGCGGTTTTAGGAACAATCTATGCGACAGGAACTGAAGCAGAAGGAAACTGGAACGATGCGTTAAAATGGTTCAAGAAAGCGGCGGAACAGGGACACGCGGAAGCACAACTTGCGCTGGGGACAGCCTATTTAAATGGTGAGAACGTGGAACAGAATACAGAAGAAGCTGTAAAATATTTCCGGAAAGCGTCGGAAAAGAAAAATGCGCTGGCGCAGTACTATCTCGCACTTCTACACCTGAATGGGACGGGGATTCCGCAAAACACGGACGAGGCGATTCGGCTTTTCCGCCTTGCCGCCAATCAAGGAAATGCGGACGCACAGTATCATCTGGGACTCTGTTATTATCATGGTGTCGGACTGGAAAAAAATGAAATGGAAGCGAAAAACTGGTTCCAGAAAGCGGCCAATCAGGGACAGGAAGACGCTCTACGTGTGCTCGGCTTCCGTGAAGTAATGACTTTTGGCGATGAGGATGAGGAACATGAGGGAGATGGAGCAGGATATTATAAGGATTATGATGAAGATGATTATGGTGAAGATGATTATGAAGATTATGGATACGAAGATGAAGAAAATGAAAATTATGAGGCGGAATATGAGGATTATTGAGAAAATGACAGAACATTTTATAATAAGTGAACGCTGATGAACAGGAAATAACGTAAAACAGTCACTAATTCATTAAAATTCCGGGAATTTAGAGAGCCCATAATGGAGGAACAGAACGATCTGGAATTCGGGTGTAACGGAATCGCCTCAGAGGAAGGCGGTCTTTCCAGCAGTTGTGTCAACTACGCGAAACGACGGGGAAACAGAAATATTTAGTGTGTCGGAGTAAAGAAAGGGGAATAAAGAAACAAGACTGCTCCCTATCCGTTATTCAACGACGCCTAAAGATACATAAAAAAAGGACGTCTGAAACGTCCTTAAAGTGGAGAATAGCGGGTTCGAACCGCTGACCTACTGGCTGCCAGCCAGTCGCTCTCCCAACTGAGCTAATTCCCCG
>JAUNAI010000277.1 GCA_030527705.1 Planctomycetia bacterium
AGTCGTGGTCAGTCGCACATTGCAGGTTTCATTAATAACCCGAACACTGTGATTACGTATCTCGTGGACGTCGATGAACGTATCGGTCAGGCGCGTTGCGACCAGATTGAGAAGAATCAGGGTTCCCGTCCGAAGTTTGTGCGTGACATGCGCGAGGCTTTCGCGGATTCGTCTCTGGATGTCGTTGGTAGTGCGACGCCGAACCACTGGCACGCGCTCTCTGCGATCTGGGCGATGCAGGCTGGTAAGGATGTTTACGTGGAAAAACCCGCCACGCACAATCTGTATGAGGGTAAAACCATGGTTGCCGCGGCGAAGAAATATAACCGTGTTTGCCAGGTTGGAACTCAGTGTCGCTCAAATCCCGCGTTGCGAGACGCGATTAAATTCATGCACGAGGGTGGAATTGGAAAAGTCGATTTCGCGCGTGGTTTATGCTATAAACGCCGTAAGTCGATTGGTTCTCTTGGCGACTATACCGCCAATATTCCGGGACACGTTGATTTCGGTCTCTGGACGGGTCCTGCCATCATCACCGACCCGAAACTGACGCGTAAAAACTTCCATTATGACTGGCACTGGCAGCGTCTGTACGGAAACGGTGACTCAGGAAATCAGGGACCTCACCAGCTCGACATCGCGCGCTGGGGACTGGGACTGATGCGTCACCCGAATAAGGTCATCACCTACGGTGGTCGTCTTGGTTATCAGGCGGAACGGAAAGACCCGAACTATATCGACGCGGGTAATACCGCCAATACGGAAGTCTCCATCTTCGATTATGGGGACAAGACGATTGTTTTCGAAACCCGTGGTCTGGAAACTCCGGATTTCAACGGCGCGAAAATTGGCGTTGTGTTCTACGGTTCCGAAGGTAAGCTTGTACAGGTCAGTTATGGTCTGTGCATTGCGTATGACAAGGACGGCAATAAAATCAAGGAATTTAAGGGTGGTCGCGACCAGATTCACTTCGATAACTTTATTGAAGCGGTTCAGAAACGTGACGCCTCTATCCTCAACGCTCCGGTTCTCGACGGTCACCTTTCCGCTGCGATGGCGCACTTGGGCAACGCAAGTTACTACATTGGCGAGGAAAATAAGGTTTCTGTCGACGAACTGAAGAAAGAAATCGCGAAAATCGACAGCCGCGACGATAACGTCGAAACGGTTAACCGGACGGTGGAACATCTGGAAGCGAACGGTGTAGACCTGAAAGTGACACCTCTGTCACTCGGACCGCAGTTGAAATTCGACCCGGAAAAAGAAGAGTTCTGCGATGCGTCGGCGAACATTCAGCTTACTCGTGAGTGGCGCGAAGGTTTCGTCTGCCCGTCGGTGGATGAAGTGTGATCATAATTAAGGAAGCAAAACACAAGAAGCAAGCAATCGAAGATTGAGATTAAAAGTTTTTTTGAAATTTTTTAATCTCGGCGTGACGTATCATCTTGCTTCACCGTCGTTGCGTGTTGCGAAAAGGCTACCGGAAGGACTGCCCAACATGATTTGGTAAGTCAACCGGCTTCAGATCTGGGGAGAAACTTATTTTGCAAAAAATGGTTTCTCTCCACGGGCGTCACGACATGACGGGTAACAAATTCATCCTGAAAGGGTGGAATCTTGCGTAATAAGTTTAGCTCTGTGACACATAAACATTCGTGAGGGAGGGAACATTTTTGCAAAATTGTTTCCCCCTCACACTCCCCCTTCAAAAAACTCTTAATATTAGTGTGTTTTATGAATCCATTATTTTCCCCCATAGCGAATGAACCTTTCGTTGGTCCGCGACGTGCCGAAATTTTGGCGAAATTGCCGATTCGGACGCCGGGGGAGATGTTGTTTTATTTTCCGCGAGATTATGAGGATTTTTCTAATTTTACCGACATTAAACATCTTGTAGAAGGTGAACAGCAGACTATCTGCGCGAGGATTCTGTCTGTGAGAAGCCGACCGACGGTACGTGGGTCACTCACGACGATGGAGATCGAGGATGGAACGTATGGACTGGCGGAGTTACTCTTTTTCAATCAGCGGTATCGTGCGGATAATGTGTGTGTCGGGCAGATTTACTTGATTAGCGGGAAGCCAAAAAGTACGAAAAGACGCTGGCAGATTCCTCACCCTGTAATGCGACTACTGTCGGAAGAGGAAATCGCGAGCATAGGAGGCGACGCGGATAAAACGCCGACGGCGCAGGCGTTTTTTGGTCTTCAGCCGGTGTATCGACTTACGGAAGGTCTCCCGGCATGGGAGTTACGTAGGCTGGCGCGGGGTGTAATTCAGCGGTATGCGGGACTTGTCGAGGATGCGTTCCCTACGGAGTTTCGCGAGAAGTATTTTCTGTTGCCGATTGCGGAGGCGATTGAGGGGGTTCACTTTCCGAAAAACCGCGAAATGCTCGACCGGGCTCGAAGACGGTTCGTATTTCAGGAGCTTTTTCAGTTACAACTTGCGCTGGAAGTGCGGCGAAGACAGCAACAAATCGATTATCGTGCGCCGATTTTGGAGGCGAGACCAGAAATAGACCGACGGATTCGGGGACTGTTTCCCTATGACCTCACGCAGGGACAGTTAAAAGCGATTGGGGAAATCACGCGTGATACGGCATCCGGACGTCCGATGAATCGGCTGATTCAGGGGGATGTTGGTTGCGGAAAGACGACCGTGGCGGTTTATGCGGTACTTCTGGCGGTCGCGCATGGTTTTCAGGCTGCGATTATGGCTCCTACGGAAGTTCTCGCACGGCAACATGTCAGGACATTACGGAAGTTACTGACTCACAGTCCGCTAGAGATCGTGGAGCTTGTCGGCGGACTGAAACCGGCGGAGCGAAAGGAAGCGTTACAGAAAATCGCGTCGGGAACAGCAAATATCGTCGTCGGAACGCAGGCCCTGTTGCAGAAAGACGTGGAATTCGCGAAACTGGCGATGGTGATTATCGACGAGCAGCATAAATTCGGCGTGAATCAACGTGCTGCACTTCGAAAGTCGGGGGAATCGCCGCATTATCTGGTGATGACGGCCACGCCGATACCTCGGTCGGTGACGATGACACTTTTCGGAGACTTGGACCTGACGATGATTCGCGACCTTCCGCCGGGCCGACAGAAAGTAAAAACGTATGTTGCGACACACGAAAATCGTGACGGTTGGTGGACATTTTTCCGTAAGAAACTCCAAGAAGGTGCTCAAGGGTATGTCGTGGTTCCAAGAATTGGGGACTTCCAGCCTCTCCTTATTCAGCCTTCCCTTTTAGGCGATGTGGCTCCTGCGGAGCCCGATGGGGCGGGAAGGCAGTCTTCTAAAGAGGAAATCCCAACCTCACTTTTTAGGGAAGATACTCCGGAAGATGAAAAAGAATCGGAGGTTGCGAATTTACAGAAAATTTACCGTGAGCTTGTTGAGGGACCATTGGTGGGAGTTCCAATTGGTGTTCTGCATGGAAAAATGTCACAGAGTGAGAAGGAACAGATCATGTTTCAGTTCCGGACAGGTGAGCTGAAAGTCTTGGTTTCTACACAGGTAATCGAGGTCGGCGTGGATATTCCGAATGCGACGGTGATGGCGATTGATAGCGCGGAGTTTTTCGGACTTGCGCAACTTCATCAACTTCGTGGACGCGTTGCGCGTGGTCCGAGAGTGGGATACTGTTGCGTTTTTGCGTCGAATGAGAAGGAAGAAACGCTTGAGAGGCTCCGACTTTTCGCAAGTACAACGGACGGTTTTACGCTCAGTGAAACGGATTTCGAGCTTCGTGGTCCCGGAAACCTTTTCGGCACGCAACAACATGGATTACCGCCACTTTTAATTGCGGACTTACTCCGTGACAGAGAGATTTTACAGGAAACTCGCGTCGCTGCACGTGAGATTCTTGCCGAGGATCCGGGACTGGCAAATCCCGATTTTCGCCGAATCCGCCAGCAGATGTTAAAGAAATATGGAACCGCCCTAGAACTCGGTGACGTGGGGTGATGGGCTTGGATATGTGGTCGTGAGGGAATTGGAGGTCCATAAATTCCTGAATCTGTGAATTCTTGAAGTGTTTAGGTTCCGTAAGTTAGTAGGTTTCCGTGAAAAATCGAGAGGAAATGTTCCGCGTCCTGAGGCGTGAGGAAATGGGAATCGTAACGGAGGCACAGCCGAAGGGCTCCTGCGTAGGTCAGTGCGGAGAAGGAAATCAGTGTCTTAAACCTAATCGGTGGAGCGGCATCTACGAAAAGAAGGCGACAGTCGCCAAGCTGAATGGTTCCATCTTCATTTCTCGGAACAGGAGCAAGTTCTAACACGCGTCCTAAATTGGACAGAACGCCCGTCGAACGGCATTTTTTTGACCTCAGGAAGAAATTCAGGACACCGAATTTCGCTAAAATGCTCAGTGTCAGCGTAAATACGTATTTTTGGTCGTGTCTCTTAATGCGTTCCATTTCACGATGAATCCCGGATAATAATTTCCCGGAATCTCCAGCAATCTGCTTTCTTGTGCGGTCTAGAAATACCGAGGAGACGACATTCGCGGCTGGCATGCCATCATGACATGGTTTCCGTAAACTGGTAGGGACCATGACACGGAGAATACCGGAGTCACACACTTTTCCGCTTTCCTTGCGCCACGTCTCAATCGTCACGAAAAAGTCACGTAGGAGTAAGTCGTTAACCGTCACGCCCTGTTTTTTCGCTTTCTGAATGTAAAATCTTGTTTCTTCACGACTCAGCTGTAACGCCTGCAAAAAAGGATATTCTGTGGTGGGAGCGTCTTTCGGGAGTGGCTCATGCACGAAAAGTGGCGTCGGTTTTCCATAGGCAAGTTGCCGAGTCGTGGCATCTGTATGAATAACGTTCCGTAAATATCCACCGAGGGACCAGCCAGACCGACAGCGTAAGGAGAGTTTTTCACGCTTAAGCTCCGGTAACGGCGTGCCTTCCGGTATCAGACCTGCATGGCGTGCGTAGAGCGTTAGGAACTCGCCGATGACCTGCATTTCTCCCAGTCCGTCCGAAACACTGTGATGAAACTGGAGTAAGACTTTCGTCCAGTTTTCTCGTAGCGACACCGTTACGTAAACCCGAAAACCGGGCTCTTGAAACAGATTCAGCTTCCGCATATTCGGGAACCCACTCGCGTTCAGACTCTCCGGCGCCGTCTCGACACTCCGCCAGATAAGTTCTGGCCTCTTCTCTGTCGGCGCCCACACAAAACGCGCTTTAGGACGTTTTCCGTTATGAGTTTCGTTACCTTTTCC
>JAUNAI010000026.1:0-11928 GCA_030527705.1 Planctomycetia bacterium
TTCCGTTTCTTCCGTTTCTTCTGTTTCTAGTATTTTATACACCGGTTCTGTCGTGCCGTTAATCCACGTGCGGAATTCGTCGCTATCCAGAAGCTCCATCTCGACGGCACCGGAGCAGGAAACACAGAGAGCATCCTCATAACCGTGCGGCATAGAATTGCGGTGTCCAATCATACGATTGAGTTCCTCGCGCGTCAGTTCTCCGTCGGGGCGCATCCACGGAACGGAATTCGTACGTTCCACGATTAACGCCATTTTCTTCACTTTCCGCGTCGGCTCGTCACGCATGACCTGAATGTAATCGCGTCCTGTTCCTGTGTTGTCGAAAAACAGATGTTCATCCACAACGACCGCGTAATTCGTTTCGCTGGCAAAAGTCTTTTCCGCAAGCGGCGGTAAGTACCGTTTTTGTTCGGAAGGCATTTCACTCTCAGAATATTTCTCCCAACTCTTCGCGCGTGCAATAGCACTTTTTTTCCAAGCCTGACACTTATAAATCTCCGGCATTTCCGCGTGAAACTGTCGGTTATGCTCGCTGTCCCACGGCTCGTTGAGTCGGATTTTCGCGTACAACTCGTCGCACTCTTTCAGACCGATGTACGGTAGAATCAACACGCGCCATGAGTGTAACGGTTTCCCTTCCGCGTCGACCGAAAACGCCGGCGGTAGTTTTCCGTCATGCTCCAGCCGATACCGTTGCATCGCGATTCCGAGACGGTGCAGGTTGACCGTGCAACTCTTGCGTTCAGGGTTTACTGTTACGTAATTGTACATCGATTCATTAAAAATTTGATTTAAGACTATCGCCATTGTTTCAGAACGCGCAGAGCGTGTTAGAAACATTCCGACGATCTGCCACCAGTGATAATCACTGTATTCTTCACTTATTTCAACAGGTGAATGAAATTCATCTTCATAAAAACAGCGACTATAATATTCATTGAAACGTCGCGCAACAAGGTTCCAGTCGTAACCGAGATAGCTATCTACTCTGGGATAAAGAGCCGCACTCTGGATATTGCCAATAATGAGTAAGTGTTCTTTTTTAGGAATCTGTTTTATATCGACTTCCAGATTGTGCACGTCCAGCTCCTGAATCCGTTTCCACTGCTCCGCCGTCGGCTGAAAATCGGGATTCGCGGAAAAATTCACATACCTCCGTAACCAGTCTTCAAAACTGTAGCCGGAAAGGTACTCGATTAACATGGCACTTTCTTTTTGTATCTGACGTCCGAATTTCAGGCACGTTTCATAATCGGAAATCGCATCGTCAAAACGCCCTTCCGCGACGCTCACCGCAATTCGCAGAAGGAAACCATCCCGAATACCAAAAACGTCATCCACTCCCGGCAACAAAATATCCATCGGCGTCGCATTTTTATAAGTCGGAAAGTCGTACGGAAACTTACAGAATTCCGCCTTTTTCACCGCTTCCGCCACCGCGTCGAGTGCCGGAGAATTCTGCGTCAGCCACTCGCGCACAAATTCCGGCTCCACCTCGAAATATTCTGAGATAGATGCATTCTGAAAGCGAGTAGTTCGCGTCTTAAATTCATGAAGTCGCTCCGGGATCTCAGATCGGTCCGAAAATTGCGCGTCCAACCACGTCTCGTACATCTTTTCCGGCGTAACGTATGGCGTTTCCGATTTCGCGTCCAGCGCGACGGGGTCCAGACCGAGAGCATCGTAATATTCCTTGTATTTCGCGACCGTTTCCGCTTCCGTCGCGTCGCGCCCAGAGTCGTAAAATCTGCCGTCATAGATGGTTCTTAAATTCTGATACAGATTCTCACCGGGACCGAGCCGACGGAGAATTTCACGCGCGGCGTTCTTTTCCGTCTTCATTTCCGCAGGATATTCCGCCCGCATGAGCGCGAAAATGTCAACTGCCCGACCGTCGGGAGTCAGTGGCTCCGTGATGACGGTCGTTTCAGGCGAAATCTCAAGGGGCACACTCACGAAAAGGTTCCACGCGTAGAGACCCACAAGAACGAAAAGAACAAGAAGAGTATAACAACAACCACGTTTCATAGTGGGTCTCCTTTCAGGGATATATGAAATATTCAGGCTAAAAGGGGAGGCTTTCAATCACTCCCCTTCTAAAAACTCTTAATCGCTCAGATAGAATTAGAAGATATAGCGATTCACTACATTTTCATACAGTTCCTGATTTCCTGAAACAATTCCTTCCACGTTGCCTTTTCCGAGCATGTACGCTTCGAGCGACTTGAAATCATGCTTGCCCGCCTCGATTTCCGCACCGACGCCGGAATCCCAGCTGGAGTAACGTTTCGCGACCATATCGTCGAGAACGCCGTCTTTACGGATTTTCGCAGCAATCTGAAGACCACGCGCGAACGTGTCCATACCGCCGATGTGAGCGTAGAAAATATCTTCCGGCGTCCAACTGTCGCGGCGAACTTTCGCGTCAAAGTTCAGTCCGCCCGTCGTGAAACCACCGTATTTCAGCAGGATGAGCATGATTTTCGTCGTCATGTAAATGTCCGTCGGGAACTGGTCCGTGTCCCAGCCGAGGAGCATGTCGCCGGCGTTCGCGTCGATGGAACCGAGGAAGCCCTGCATGGCGCAGTATTCCAGCTCGTGCTCGACCGTGTGACCGGCAAGCGTCGCGTGGTTCGTCTCGATGTTCATCTTCACTTTATCTTCCAGACCGTACGCGCGGAGGAAATTGATGCACGCTGCCGAGTCGAAATCGTACTGGTGCTTCGTCGGTTCTTTCGGTTTCGGTTCAAAGTAGAACTGACCGTCGAAACCAATTTCTTTCGCGTAATCGACCGCCATGTGCATGAAAGCCGCCATGTGGTCCAGTTCACGTTTCATATTCGTGTTCCACAGCGACATGTAACCTTCACGACCGCCCCAGAAAGTGTAACCTTTCGCGCCGAGCTCTTTCGAGACTTCCATCGCCTTCTTGACCTGAGCGGCGGCATACGCGAAACTGTCAGCATTACAGGAAGTCGCGGCACCGTGCATGAAACGCGGATTTCCGAAGAGGTTCGCCGTTCCCCAGAGCATTTTGATGCCGGTACGGTCCATTTCTTCTTTGAAAACCTTCACGACTTCATCGAGATTCTTGTTCGTCTCGGCAAGCGTCTCGCCTTCCGGAGCCACGTCACGGTCATGGAACGCAAAATACGGCATCTGCATTTTTTCGCAAATTTCAAAGAACACGCGGACACGTTTCTGAGCGTTGGCGACATCATCGACCGGACCTTCCCATGGACGACACATGGTCGCGGAACCAAACGGGTCGACACCGTTCATGCGCATGGTGTGCCAATACGCAGCGGAAAAGTTGAGATGTTCCTTCATCGGTTTTCCTTCAACCAATTCATCTGGATTGTAATACCTGAACGCCATCGGGTTGGTGCTGTCTGGACCTTCATAACGCACTTGCGAAATCGTGGGTAGATATTCTGACATGTTTTACTCCTTTTCTTATAGGTTATTAGAGGGTTAATAAAAAATTGAATGTGAGTGACGACTAGAAAATTTACCCATTCATTTACCGATTTTACGATAAATTACAGATCATTTCCATCCTCGTCTTCCTTTAAATTATGTTGTGTATAAGTGGAATTCTATAATGTGTTTGGTATATAACATTTAACGTAGAATCATATCCACGCTTCCTCACCGTTTTCCCTCCCACTCAGCCATAAATTCATCGAGGAATTGTTCCATAAACTGATGCCGTGCGTCGGCTATCTCTCTCGCGGTCCGTGTGTTCATCATGTCGCGTAAAAGAAGGAGCTTTTCATAAAAATGATTCACCGTCGAGCCTTGATTTTTCGAGTATTCCTCACCGTTCATGCCTAATTTGGGAGGATTTTCCGGGTCATACATCGCACGTTTTCGTGAACCGCCATACGCGAACGCCCGCCCAATTCCGACTGCGCCAATTGCGTCAAGCCGGTCCGCGTCCTGAACCACTTTCCCTTCCAGCGTCGTCGGCGCTTTCGTATCCGTTCCCTTAAATGAAACTTCCGAAATAATCCGACAAATTTCCGTAATCAGCGTTTCCGGCGCGGAATGTTCCCGCAGAAATGTCTCCGCGCGCGTTGACTGCCCGACAGTTCCACCAACGAGTTTCGCGTCGTCCACATCATGTAAAAGAGCCGCAAGCTGAACGGTTAACTGATCCGCTCCTTCCGCCTGTGCAATCGTTTCTGCCAGTCGCCATACACGAAAAGTATGCGCAAAATCATGTCCACTAAAATCACTGTCGAAAGTTTTTCGCGCAAAATTCACTGTCTCCGTTAAAAGAGATTTCACGTTAAAATCTTCTGGAAAATCTGAATTCATCAACTTAACGCTCAAAAAAGGGAAAAAAGGGGACACGGACACCATTATTTATCTTCATCTTAACCATTTCCGAGTTTTTTTTCAAGGGGGGAAGTGGAAAGTTTTTCAAAATTTTTTCATTTTCTCCCCGGAAAGCTCTTGACAATCTTTTCGGCAAGGCTAAAATATAAGAGATATGAATTTTTATGAAAGGATATACTATGCTTTCCTTTTTACAAGCGTTATTTACCATGCTCACAGAAATGGCGCCGTACCTGCTTTTTGGTTTTTTCGTGACGGGAATTCTTCACGTTTTCGTTCCACAACGTGTTTATCGGCGGTATCTGGCAGGAAATAATTTTCGTTCCGTACTCTATGCTGCGCTGTTCGGCGTGCCACTTCCGTTATGCTCGTGTGGAGTAATTCCTACAGCCGTCGGACTCCGAAAAGAGGGCGCGTCGCGGGGAGCTGCTGTCTCGTTCCTGATTGCGACTCCCCAGACCGGAGTCGATTCCATTCTTGTGACTTGGGCGCTTCTTGGACTTCCTTTCGCGATTATCCGCCCACTGACTGCGTTTCTAACCGGGATTTTCGGTGGAACCGCGGTAAATTACCTAACCGAGCCGGATGATTCCAGAAATTCTGAAGTTTCTGAAACGTCCGAAACCGCCGCTGAACCTGAAATTACACAAAAATTAACTTTCGCCGCGAAAATCATAGAAGTTTTCCGTTACGGTTTCATCGAAATGATGCAGGACATCGGGAAGTGGCTCGTCGTTGGCCTTCTCGTTGCAGCAGCTATCACGGTTCTTGTTCCTGATAACGCACTCGCACAGCTTTCGGCATATCCAGGACTGGGAATGGCGGTTATTCTGCTCCTGGCAATTCCGATGTACGTCTGCGCGACGGGGTCTATTCCGATTGCCGCAGCACTGATGATGAAAGGTTTCTCACCAGGTGCAGCGTTCGTGATGCTGATGGCTGGACCAGCCACAAACGTCGGCGCGATGCTTATCGTCGGGAAAGTTCTGGGGCGACGGACACTCCTGATTTACCTTTCCGCCATTCTCCTCGGCGCAGTTCTGACGGGCTGTCTAATCGATTTCATCTTTCCGCAGGACTGGTTTCCACTCGCGAATTTCCAGCCAGAGAAAACTTGTTGCGTTAACTCGGTAAGCTGGGTAAAACTCACTTCCGCCGGAGTTTTAGCAATTTTACTGGTAAACGCGTTAATTTTACGATTTACGCCGCATAAGCCGATGAATAAGAAAGAAGTTCATAGTTATCCTCACTCATTAAAAGAACATACGTATAATAAAAAAGAAAATGCGAGTGAGAATAAGAGTGAGAATAAAGTTAATAATAAGAATGAAAATGAAAAGGAGAATGTAATGGAAAACACGACAGAAAATATTTCTGGTAACATCTCTGGAAACGTCCGCGAGTACCGAATCACAGGCATGAGCTGTAATCACTGCCGGATGCTGGCGGAAAAAACGCTCCAGAACCTGCCGAGAATGGAATCCGTGACCGTCAACCTCGCGACCGGTTCCGCGACTGTTCAGGGAAATACGCCTGAAACGGAGATTTTCCGTGCAATCGAGGAAATCGGTTTCGGAATTGGAAAATAACCATAAAAAATAAGGATAAGAAAAAATGTATCGAATCGGAATCATCGGTGTCGGGAGAATCGCGCAAACGTATTTTACCGTACTGCGGAAGATTCAGGGGGTGGAAGTCGCTTTCCTATGCGACATTCTGCCAGAACAGATGACGCGAGCGGTGAAAAAGTTTCCTGATTTACTCGCAAGGACGGGATGTTTCGCCTCGTCCGATGATGCGCTGAACCACGTCGGACCGGTGGATACTGTGGTGATTGCGACACCGTTAAGTTCCCATTTTTTCCTCGCTCGGCAAGTTCTCAAACGTGGTGTACGTGTGTTACTCGAAAAGCCCGGCGTGGGAAAAATGGAGGAACTCGAAACACTCTATGCACTCGCAGAAGAAAACGAAACGGAATTCCAGACCATGTTCCATTTCGCGTTCGCGCCGGAAGTCGTACGGTTTCTCACCCTGCGCGACGGACTTTCTCGCACTTTCGGCCCCTTACGCGGTTTCAGTTGTGATTTTCAAGACCCCGGCGTCCGTCCTAAAAATGAAGATGGTTCAGAAATGGCACGAGAGGATATTTCTACCCGTGAACATGTGGGGTGTTACCTCGACAGTGGTGTGAATGCCCTGAGCGTTCTGGAACGGGTACTTACTCCAACCTCGGAGCTTAAGAACGTTTCTGAAACCTGGCCCGGACTGGACTGTGTACGGGTGGCTTCTCACCGTGCATGGTATGTGCCACAATCGGGAAACCGGAATGAAGAAAAAAAGGGACCGGTCGTAGATACCGCCTCAATCACAGAATACGTTGCGCCGGGACGGGGATTTTCCGGAGTGATTCGGACAGACTGGGAACAGGGCTGGAATTATAAAGGAACACTCCTGCAGTTCGCGTATGGAACTGCACTTCTTGACCATGTAGAACAGACCGTCGTACTAACTCATTTCGATACGGGCAGATTCGTAAAAATCCCCTGCTCCGATGGTACTTCACGTCAGGAAAAGGAGTATGAAAATATGTTTCGCCATTTCTTCTTTACGACAGAATCTCGTACGCAGACGAAACAGCGAGATTTCAGGATTCATGAACTATTACTGGAGCCGGAAATGGTTTAAGTAAATACGAGTATCAGAAAACCATCAACTGTAAACGGAGTCAGAAAAAAAGCGCGGAGTCAGAAAATCATTTCCAACTCAACGCGTAGTGTTAATTATTTTATACCCGACGCACAACAAAATTTCACTTTACCGTCATTTCGCGTTGTAGAAATGACTACCGAAAGGACCACCCTTTCCTGAATTTTCAAGTGGAATCAGTATAAATTAACGAAATTTAACGAAAAACTCTTATTCCTCGATACTCTCCAGATCAACCACTTCTCCACCGTCGCGGGTTCCGAGGCGTTTCAGTGTTTTTAACTCCATATCCGTCGTAAAATAATGCACACTTCCATCCGCCATCGCGAAATGAGCACCATCAGAATGACTGGAACCGAACGGTAGGTGGTTAAATGGAACCTGTTTTTCAGAGCCACCACCATCAACACGGTCACATTCATTATTGATTCCATACCGAAGAGCTCTTATGCAGTGCAGAGTTTTCGCACCGGTTCCGTTCCAGTAACCACCGAAAGCCCACATACGATTCGAGCCCGGATACTCATAATCTTCTCCTCCTGGCGTCATATCCTTATGAACGAATTCCGCGAACATCAACGTATTACTCGTTCCATCCTTCACTAGTCCCATAGGCGTTTTGGCCGCGTAACGGAAAACACCGTTATTCGGAATTTTTCCATAACAAGAGTTCAGCATGGTCGGAATCTTGAATTTCTCCGCCTCTTTCACACCATTATTATCTGAACTGGTTACATAAGAACCATTCACACCGTTATAAGTCATCAGCGCGCCTTTACGGTAACCGGGACGTGTGCAGAGAGGATCTTCCCCCCAACTGGGACAGATAAACGACTCAATTACCGTCGTCTGAACAGTTGCACCATTCGAAGTCGCAAGGAAAGAAGAGAGTCTTTTATCAAAATCAATCATCTGATAAAGAGACGTATACTCCATATAAGGCAACAGAAATGCGAAAACACCCGGATTATCAACGTCCGCTTCTTTATTGGAATCGTGTTCCGTATCACCAACACCCGGTGGGAAAACGCTATCATGCGCCGAGGCATAATTGTGCGTTGCCAGTCCAAGCTGTTTTAACTTGTTTGAGCACTGCATCCGACGTGCTGATTCACGCGCCATCTGGACTGCCGGCAACAAAAGACCGACAAGCATACCGATAATCGCAATTACAACAAGTAATTCGACTAGGGTAAATCCTTTTTTATTCATAATCCGCCTCTAAAATCTAACAAAAATCCGCATTTCCGCGACCATAAAGTCTCTAACTCCTTTATTATAACCCATACTTTCAAAATTGCAAGCGTCCGTACCAAAAAAATAGAAAAAGTTTCCACTATAAGAAAATTTTCCAAACTAGAGAAAAATTCGGGGGAACGGGACACTTCTGCCCCGTGAATTCCCCCCAAAAAGAATTTATCAGGTATGATAATCTGCGTTGATATGAACGTAATCTGTCGTTAAGTCGCATGTCCAGAATCGACAGGATTGGCGACCTTCTCCGAATTTCAGGTCAATCACGATTTCTCGGTTAGAAGCCATCGACTTGGAAACTTCCGCCGCATCGAAATCCGTCGGTGCACCGTTCGCGAAAACGAGGAATCCGTTAATGTGGAGCGTCGCTTTTTTCACGTCGAACGGTACATTAGAGTAACCTGCCGACGACATGATTCTTCCCCAGTTCGGGTCGTTGCCGTACAGGGCGCATTTCGTGAGCGGGCTTTCGGCGACGTAACGCGCTATCTGGCGGGCGTCCGCTTCCGTTTTCAGTCCCTTCACGTTCAGCGTCACGAGGTGCGTGGCTCCTTCACCGTCTTCGGGAATGGACCGCGCCAGGTCGGCACAGATTTCTTCCAGTGCGGTGGTAAAGTCCTTGTTTTTCGCGACATTCTCACCGCCAGCCATACCGTTAGCAAGGAGAAGGAGGGTGTCGTTCGTGCTAGTGTGACCGTCGACGGTGATGCAGTTAAAGGTATTATGGACGATTTTCTTGAGAAGTTTCTGCGCCGATTTTCCGTCAAGAACCGCGTCGGTGACGACAACGCCGAGGAAGGTCGCCATGTTGGGGGCAATCATGCCCGCGCCTTTCGCCATACCCGCGATGTTCACGACGGTTCCGTCTTCGAGAGTTACCTGACGCGAGAACAGTTTATAATGCGTGTCGGTCGTCAGAATCCCTTCCGCGGCAGCGATGAGGGATTTTTCGTCGGATTTCAGCTTCTTGACGATTTTTTTGATGCCCGACTGGATGGTGTCCATGGGGAGAAAGTGACCAATAATGCCGGTGGACATGACGAGCGCCGCGTCTTCGGGAGCACCGACAGCCTGCGCCGCCCAAGACGCCATCTGGACTGCGTCGTTATAACCACGCTCACCGGTACAGGCGTTCGCGTTGCCGGAATTGACGACGATTGCCTGAATTTTGTCGCTCGGAACACGGCTACGGTCGAGCGTCACCGGCGCGGCGCAGACGAGATTCTGCGTAAATACGCCCGCTGCCGACGCGGGAACGTCCGACGCGATAAACGTCATATCCGCACGGGTTTTATCTTGTTTAATCCCCGTGTACATGGAAGCGAAACGAAATCCTTTCGGAACGAAATGTTGCGTTTTTTTAGCCATTTTCAGTTGCCTTGTGAAGAAACTCCATTACGGGTTCAAAATTTATACGTTCACTTATTTTACCATCTTTCCGATTTCCGGCAAGCGGTACCCCGCTGGAAATGGAGAAGATAACACGATTTTGAGAAAAAAACTCCGAAAATTTTCCTGAAACCGTTCCGTCCCCCTTGTCAACGCGACGCACGTCGGTTAAAATTGAAGTATGGATTATAACTGAGTATGCGGACGAGGACGTCCCCGTATCCAGTCCCAAAATCGGTGTTAGGCAATTCACCCCCGCCCCCTCCGGCGCTCCGCGCCACCTCCCCTAAAAGGGGAAGCTAAAAAAAGGAGACCTATCATGAAACGTGGCTGTGGTTACGTATTTCTCGTATTTCTCGTCCTCATGGGCGTGGGTGCGTGGAACTTTTTTGTGAGCGTGCCTCTTGAGATTTCGCCTGAAACGACGGTCGTAACGGAGCCACGGACCGCTGACGGTCGAAATATCGACTTTTTCGCGCTCATGCGGGCGGATTATCCGGCGGAAATGAAGACGGAAAAGAACGCCGCGTGTGAAATTCTCCGTCGGCTCGGTCCCGGCGAGAATCTGTATCGGGATTTAAGAACCGTCCATGACGGCGGATTTTACGACTCTGGGCGCGACGCGACGGAAGCGGAAACGGTCGCGAAATACAAGGAATATTACGAAACTCTCGGTCTGGAACCCGTCGTGCCGGACGCGAAAGCGGAAACGCCGTTTACGCCTCTTTCAAGAACGCTGTTTTATACTTGGCTGGAGGCGAAATATCCGAATCGTTTCGACGACGACGCGCAGTACGACGAGTATGAAGCGCGGGCGAATCGCTTTCATGATGCGGATTTAGACGGATATTTTAGCATCGAGCCGGAATTTGTGCGCGAGTGGTTGACGCAGAATTCTCCGGCACTCGACGCGGTGGCGGAAGCGGTAAAAAAGGCGGAATTCTGCAAGTTTCCTTATGTTTTTCCTGTTCGTAAAAACGCTACGCCACTGGCGGTCTTGTTGCCAGGGGCTGGGGACGTTGGTGAAATTCAGAATGGTTTTTTCGTGCGAATTAGCGTAAGCGTCGCGGAAGGACGTTTTGACGACGCGCTTGCCGACTATGAAACGTGCGTGAAGCTCGGTCGCCAGATTATGCAAGAAAGCGACATGCTGGTAGAGCTTTTTGTTGGCTACAGTTTTGAGAATACCATAAGAAACCAGAAATTCTTCACGAATCCCGACTTCCAGCCGACGGCAGAACAGTGGCGACGGATTCGGGAATTTCCGCAGTCGGTTCCATGGACGGAGATTAAGGAGGTTCTCAAAAAAGAGCGTTTGAGCGACATTGCCTGTATCCAGAGCGCGTCGCTTTATCCCAGAGAAAATGAGTATATTTTTCCAGATAATAGCCCTGTGAAGTATCTCGCTTATCTCGGTTACGACTGGAATCATGTCGCGCGACGGTTCAACGAGTTTTACACTTACTGTTTTTGTCAGGACGAATATCATTCGCCGAGCGTTTTTGAGGAACCTTATAAGGATTATAATACCGAGTGGGATTTTATTCCGTTACTTTTGACGCGTAAGTCGCGCTCCGAGCTCCTGGCGGTTGTACTAAATCGGATATTTAATCAATCGATTCACGGTTCCACGTTTTGGCTTTTTGAGAATAATCATTCCGCCGCCGACCTATACCGACTGGGAATTGCGATGCAGTTATATCGGCTGGAGCATGATGGAAAATTACCGCCAGCATTTTCGGTCGACGCGGAGGAAAAACCGTTGCACTCATGGCGCGTGTTGATTTTGCCGTACATCGGTCTGAAAGAGTGCGACGAGTTGTACGCGAAAATCCGACTTGACGAGCCGTGGGACAGCGAGTGGAATCGTCAGTTTCACGCGGAAATGCCAGATATTTTTCAGTGCATGACGCTGGAAACGCCGGATATTTATCGGAGTTCGATACGGAAAGAAAAGCCGACGGGTGAGACGAATTATACGGTTATTCTCGGAGAAAATCGGCTTTTTGACGGTACGGGAACGGGGCGCGATTACGTTCAGATGATACGTGACGAGCCGACGCGGAAAGTGGGAGAAATGGCGTTAATTGTGGAGCGTACCGATTCCGTTCCGTGGATGCGCCCCGACGCGGAGTGGACGCGCGAGGGACTTCAGAAAATGATTGCGTCGAAACAGGCTAACATGAATGGCGACGTCGCTTACGTTTCCTGTTCAGGCGCGGTCGGTTGTGG
>JAUNAI010000026.1:11938-22327 GCA_030527705.1 Planctomycetia bacterium
CATTTCGACGATAAGCAAGAATGGCTTGACGGTAAGTAAATCCAGCCTCCCCTTTTAGCCTAAGATATTTCATATCCCATGGATTACACGGAAACCAGTGGTCTTAAATCTCCCACAGATTCCACAGAATTTCACAGAAAGGAGTGCGTTTTCTGAGAATGAAAATGATTTAGGACGCCGAGTTTTTTGTTTTCCAGAACCCCGTATTTTACGGCACTTCTCAAAGAAGAGACAGATTTCACAGACGGATTTTAAATCATCATAATATTTAAAATCTGTGAAAGTCTGTGAGATCTGTGAGAGATTTAATGGTTTTTGTTTCCGCGTTAAATACAATGCGTTATTTTAACTTTTTTTACCGTTTCAGGTATGAAATATTCAGGTTAGGGGAGGCTTTCAATGTCCCGTCCCCTAAAATCATTTTATTTCCATTTCCCACCCTTTATTTTACGAGGTTTATTATGAAAATTCCCCGAAAATTCACCTATTTTTTACTATTTTTCGCGCTCTGTTTATCGGCAGTTTCCGCGTCGGCGCAGAATCCACAGGTCGCGGCGGTGTTACAGAGTAAACATTTCGGCGTCGCGGTCGCTCCGAACGGCATGGTCGTTTCCGTGCGCGATAAGTCCGGGAAAGAATGGCTGGACAAGAATAAACCGGACGTATTTTCGTGCATTTACATGGTAAAAGGACAGCCTGCCGCCAATCCGCAGCTCGTGGAGATGGTCTCCGGCGGAAAACAGCTCCGTGTAACGTACAAGAACGGCGCGGTCGCGCTCTTTAATTACGAGTCCGAGAAGGATTACTTCACGCTGGAAGTCGCGGACTTAACCCTCCCTGCCGGCGCAGAAAATTTCTATCGGCTCGATTTCGGAAACGTTCATCTTGCGGTCGATTATACGAATCCGAAAACGCTGGGCTTTTCCTCGCTGATTCTCACGATTCACACGAACGTCGCGGATTATCCCGGTCAGTCGTCCCGGCTTAATGCCCGATGCTACGCGGAAAGTGGCTGGAAAGGTGCGAAAGCGGCGTTCGTCGGCATCCCGGAAAAGGATATGCGCCGTGTGATGCAGTCCGTGACGGAAATGATTCTCGAAAAAGCGGAAAAGGACGCGGAATATCGGAAAATCATGCCTCCGGTAAGTCGCGCTGGTGGCGGTTTCGCGATGGATTTCCCACGCAATTTCGGCTCATACATCATCACGACCCATGCGCTGACCGCAGAAGATGCGCCAGAATGGATGAAACATCTCGAAAAATTCGGCGTGAACCAAATCGATTTCCATCAGGGAACGACCTTCCGACAGGGCGACTTCCGGTTTAAACCTGAGGCGTATCCGAACGGCGCGACAGACTTTAAGCGGATGACCGACACGCTGAAAAAACGGGGTTTCTGTGCCGGTTTACACACTTATTCTTGCTTCTTGCCGAAACACTCACCGTACATCACACCGGTACCGCACAAGGACCTGGACGTGATGCGGACGTTCACCCTCGCGCAGAATATCGACGAAAAAGTCACCGAAATTCCTGTCACACAGAGCACGAAAGACGTTTCGACGGTGTTGGGTTACACGATTCGCAACAGTCTGTTTTTACGTATCGAAAACGAAATCATCCGCTTCGAGTCCGTCTCCGACAACGGTTTCGTGAAGTGTGAACGCGGCGCGCTCGGTACTCAGGCTGCGTCGCACACGCAGGGGGCGCAAGTTGGGCATCTGTCGCAGTATTTTACCGCTTATTTCACGCCGAATCCGAAAAGCGAGTTGTTTCTGGAAATCGCACGAAATACCGCGAAAGCGTACGACGAGGGTGGGTTCAGCATGATTTATCTGGACGCACTGGACGGCGTCGGCGCACAGCTGGAGGACCGCGAGATGGCGTGGTATTATAACGCGCTGTTCGTGCGGGAAATCCTGACGAATATCAAGTCGGAACCGCCACTTCTGGAGTACAGCACGATGCACCCGTCGCTCTGGGCGGCGCGTAGCCGAATGGGGGCGTGGGATTCGCCGACGAGAGGGTTCAACGCCTTTTTCGCGCGTCATGCGGGTTCCAATGCGCGGAACGCAACGAAAAATTACCTCCCTGCGCAACTCGGTTGGTTCGCGCTCTGTCCGCCACGTACGAAAGACGTCGCACCGTGTTACCAGTGTCAGCCGCTTTACCGTGACCATCTGGAATATCTCGGCTCAATCCTCCTCACGACGAATTCCGGCATGTCGTATCTTGACATTTCTCCCGGCACGCTCCTTCCCGCCACGGAGATGAACGGCGAAATCCTACGGACGTACGACATTCTCCGACGTGAAGAGGGACTACCGCGCGAATTCCGTAAATTCACACCGACGCCGGGAAATGTGATTCATCTGAAAAAGCAGGGTAAGAAAACGCTCGCGGTCCGTGCGCGTTACGTGACGCTCGACGCATTCCGAGACCGAAATCTGGCGGAAAATCCTGAAAACGCGGACGAAATGAATTTCACGGTCGAAAATCCGTTCCGAAAGCCACAGCGTCCTTATATTCGGCTGGAAAACCTTCACGCAGTGGAGACGGCAGAATCTGCGACGACAAAACCGATGGAGTTGGTGACGTTCGACGAAAATCAGCCGGTCGAGAAGGTGAAATCGCAGAACTGGCCGACGCCGATCAATCTCCAGACGCACTTGGGGCTTGGAATGTGGGTGTATGGCGACGGTCAGGGGCAGATTCTAAATATCCGCGTCGGCTCCCCGAAACACAAGTCGTCAGGCTACAACGACCATTACGCTCGACTGGACCATAAAGGGTGGAAGTTCCTCGAATTCGCGGAAGCGGAAAACGGCGCGTATCCTGAAATTACTTGGCCCATCGTGAATGCGGGCTTATACCCTGAATTCCGGACACGTGTGCAATTCGACACGATTTCGGACGTACATGTGATGGTTCATGGACCGACGGAGGGGCTGAAATTTCGCACGTTGAGCGCCTATTCAATCCGAGCGACGACGTGGAAAAACCCAACGATTCTGCTAAACGGAAAGAAAGTGATGTTCCGGGGCGAGATTCCGACGGGCTGTCATGTGGAAATCGACACGGACAAGAAGGTTTTCACCGTTCGTGACGCTACGGGAAATGAAGTTGGAAAGATACAGCCGACATCACCAATTCCGAAAGTTGAAGGAAAGGTGGAAGTTCAGATTCTCACCACTCCCGACGCACCGAGAATCCGGTGTACGTTGGGGTTTTATGAGTGACCCCAGCCTCCCCTTTTAGGGGAAGTAGCTTCGTAGAAGCCGGAGGGGTTGGGGTTGAATTGCCTTAAAATCGTCCCCCGACCACGTAGCGGTCCAATGTATATAGCCGGGAGTTTTTACCCCCGGAATACGATAATCCCCTCAAAAACACCGACCGCGTAACGGTTGAATCATTCGATCACTACGTGGTCGGAGGATGGGTGGGAATTCTGTTCAACCGTGGGTTTACATCCACGGCTATTACATATCACCCCTCCGGGGTGAGGTGTTTCGGCAATTCCCCCCCGCCCCCTCCCCCGCTAACGCGGTACCTCCCCTAATAGGGGAGGCTTTAAATAGGGGGAGGCTTATTCTACATAAACTGGATTCTATTATATTTCCACCCCTAGCAGTGATTCAGGCCTAATCAGCAATTTACCTATTCTCACTATTTCAACCATTCTAAACCTAAATACCCAAACGGGCTGACCGTCATAATTTTATCTATTTCACCTAACCGTTACTTATGTTAATGTGAAATTTTATTAAATTACTATTCTTTCTGATATTTCAACAAAAATTAAATTGTAGAAGAGAGAAATACGAAAAATTGATATATGTGTGTATGTGCACCTATGCAAATTTTATCAATTCAATTAGGAGATTCCTATGACCAAGGCTAAAAACCATAACACTAAAACCAACAAATCGACCAGCACCCGTGACCTTCGTCTGGAAGCGTTGGAGAATCGCCAACTTCTGAGCGTCTCGCCGGCCAATATCTCTACCGAAGACCTCATCCCTGCATACACCGCCCCGGCAGAAATCGACGCCGAACCGCAAGTTACGTTCTTTACAGAAGATAGGGGGGGGGGGCAAGATGTGGAAATTGCACCACTGGGAGAGATTGGTCAGGTTACTTGGTCGGGTGAAGGAACCACTGCAGAAAACGCCAAAACATGCACGGTGAGCACGTTAGATGATTTTCTGAACGCAATTGATGATGTAAACGCAGCTGGCGACAACTATTATAAAATTACGATCGCTGTTGATGACAACACCGTCTGGACGTTGACTAAACAAATTGAGATCACTGGTAACGTCGAAATCGACGGCGACGGCGTGACGTTCGACCGCGGATTGAAGGGGAAAGAGGCGGTTGAAGAGGGACGTATCTTTGATTTGAAAGGCATTACTGTAAATCAGTATAACGAAGTCTCTAAGACTTATACGGTCTCTCTCTCGAATATGACGCTTACCGGCGGTAACGTTGCGGCACAGAATTTTAGTGATGCTTCTATGACAACAGCTGAACATCAGAGACAACAATCAGGTGGTGCAATTCGTAGTGAAGTTAATTTGACATTGAATAATGTAAAGATTACTGAAAATGTAACTACTTCTGCCAACAGTAACTGTGGTGGTGGTGGTATATATGTTGCCTACGGTACTTCGTTAACCATGACGGATTGTGAAATCAGTGGTAACTCGTCGTTAGGTAAAGATGGTGGTGATTGCTACGGTGGCGCAATCTTAAGTTCTGGTGCCTTGAACTTAAAGAATGTTAACATTGTTGGAAACTACGCTGAAGATAATGGTGGGGCAATTGCCGACTATGCTCCGGCGAATTGGTCGAGTGTCCCGAAATGTCCGCGTGTGTACGATAATGTAAGAATGACAGGTAACTATACCACTGGTTGGGGTGGAGCTATCTACGATGGAACTGGTAGCACTACCGGCACAATTACTATCCAGAATTCAGTTATTACGGGTAATGAAGCTGTAAAAGGTGGTGACGACTTATGCGATAATAGCAAGAATGAGAATACGGCAACTTATAATGTATTCGATGTTTCGAATAGTGTTATTGGAACTATCTCTGGAAGAGGTTCCTCTTCAGAAGTTGAAGTTGCCTATGTTAAAAACAATGAAAATGGCAACGCAATTGGAGTCGAAGCCAGCGCAATCTTCACAACTTGGGAGACTCCTACAACTACCAATACGGGTGTGAACTACGACTCGTCAAAAATCAGTGCCGAAACCATTCCGATGGAAACACCGGAAACGGGAACGATGTATCGTTTTGTTGGCGTTAGCAAGAATACGCTTACAGAACATCCAGATATTTCCACTTATTATCAAATTGGTGATGTCGCCTATCCGAAAACCTATGTTGAGGCATACGCCTCCTTTGAGGAGGCTATCGACGCCGCAAATAACGGTGATACGATTATCTATCTCGGTACAAAAGATACGATTACCCTTAACAGTGAAATTACGATTGATAAAGCCCTCACGATCGACGGTAACGGCGTGACAATCGACCGTGGGTTGGGCAATATGGTTATTGACGCTAACGCCGATCATGTCGCCAACGGTCATATTTTCGTAATCACTACGGCAGCGGGTACAACAATGACGCTGAAGAACATGACGTTGACCGGAGCTTGCCAGTATGATGACAACTCGTACGGCGGCGCGATTGACTTTAAAGGCGGAAACCTTGTGTGCACAAATGTCAACTTTACCAATAACCGTGCGATTGCAGGCGGCGTTGGTGCACAGGGAACAGATCCAAAGTATTCCTCAAACATCGGTCAAGGCGGCGCCATCAATATGTCCGGCGAAGACTTGACGCTGACGAACTGCACGTTTGATAATAACGACGCGACGCGTGCCGGTTCGTGCATTTACTTCAGCGGAGGACAGAAAGGCAATCCATACACGCTCACAATGACGGATTGCGAAGTTAAAAACAGCGACGCTTCCAGCGCTTCGTGGCATACGAACTCCGGCGGTTGGGGCACGGTATACCTCAACGGCGGCAGTCTGGTCGCGGATAAGGTAAACTTCACGAATAACAAGACCGTTGCGCAGGGTTCCGCTTACGCTGTGGAATCCTATACTGGAAGCGTTGATATTAAAAACTCCACGATTGAAGGGAATACCCAGAATATCGGAGCGGTAGTTAGCGTTTGGTGCGAGCCGACCAGTGTGAATATTGAAAACACAAAGATTATCAATAACACGGTAACGACCGGGACTGCAAAAGACGCTGGTCTTGGCGGTCTTGCCGTTGCACAGGCGGATTCGTTGACCATTTCCGACTCTACAATTACGGGTAATACTGCGGCGGATATGGACGCCGACCTTTACGTCGCTTCCACCGTTACGAACGTCAATACTAACGCCTCCAGCAACACTATCGGGTCGAATCTTTCTTCGGCTAGCGACGTGGTTGTTTCCGTCAGTAAAGGCAGTTATACCGTTAATGATAATGAAATCATCATTGCTGAAGATGGCGACTACGCCTTCTCGATGCCTGAAGGCGCAACAGCCGCGGACGTTTCGATTGTCGTTAAAGACGGCGTCACTGCGAATATCACTCTGAACAATGTCAACCTCGCTCCGACCGACGCAGCCGCAATGTCGATTATCGAAGGTTCAACCGTCAACCTGACGCTCAAGGGCGAGAATACGCTGAAAGGGGACGACGTTACCAGCGGTGGTGGTTATGCCGCTATCCATGTCGAAGGTATAGCTTTAGATTATAGTGGTAATCCAATCGATCCTAATGCACATCATGCCTCTTTAACAATTACAGAAGACAGTGGTACTGATCTGACTGCCGATAAAGAAGCTAATCCGAATGGCAAATTGCTTGCGATTGGCGGTTGGGCAACGAGTTATGGTCATGGTGCTGGAATTGGTAGTAATGCTGGAAAGGGTGCCGGTAACATTACAATTAATGGTGGTTACATCGAAGCGTATGATGGTATCACATATGAAGATAAAATTAACAATACCGAGAATAAAAATAAGTATTGGTGGGGAGCGCCCGCTATAGGTTGCGCTGGATATACAAGTGGACACACATTTGCAACATCTGAAGTCACTATATCAAATGGCGTTGTATATGCGTGGGGTGGTCCATGTGCGGCAGCTATTGGCGATGGAAATAACGTTTCTGCCACGGATATTACAATTACCGGCGGTCTAGTGAACGCTTACGCCTGCAAAGCAAATGTGGATGGTAGTACCGCTGCCGCTGGTGCCGCGATTGGCGCTGGTGATAATGGAACGAATGGATACATCTCAATTACTGGTGGTACGGTGAATGCGTACAGTGAGGCTGGTGCTGGTATTGGTAGTGGTAATGGAGCTGGATGTTCCGATATTTCGATTACCGGTGGTACTGTAACCGCTATTGGTGGTTCATTCACTAGTGGGAATACTATATATGGCGCTGCCGGTATTGGAAATGGTATTGGTACTGGTTGGGCTGGAAGTTATCAGTCTGGGACTATCTTTATTGGAAAAGATGCGACTGTGTATGCCAAAGCTGGTGGATCCACTCTTGAAGATGGTGCCGATATTGGTCTCAGTTCTTTACATGGCAGTAATGTATTAGAAGGATGGATTACAGTTATATATGAAGAAGGAGCTAATATATATCAGGATAGCACCGGAACAAAAGCCTCTATAGGATTCAATGGCGACGAACAAAATTCTTATGTTGCCGTCCAAACAGAGAATTCTGATGGTATTGCTGGAATTCAGTATAAGTTCTGGAATCATTCCGCTGTCGGTTATGACATGGAAATAAACCCTGTGTCGACTAGAGACTGTACGATTTACGCAGTTCCTGGAAGTGCATTCATGATTGGTGAGACGTATTATATTGCCAAAACAGAACCAGATGCTGATAATATGATTATTACTTTTAAAGATGGTGTAGTTGTTGACGTTCAGAACGAGAAAGAAATCGTCACGCAGATTGTCCCTGAAGCTGGTAATCGAATTCACTTTGTCGCAACGACGCTTCCGGAGCTTGAAGAGATTGCCGGTGGCGAATACTACCGAATCAACGGCGACGTTTACTGGAAAGGTTACGTCAACGCTACGGTTTACGATACGCTTGAAGAGTTGGAAGCGGCGCTTGACGATTTCCAGGTAGATAAAGATGGCAATCCGACGAACGAGCCGGTTATCAAAGCCGGTGATACGGTTATTATCGGTGGCTCGTACATAGCTTCCGAAACAGAAACGTTTACTCTTAATAAGGACCTCGTTTTCCGCAATGACAACACGAAAGATAATGGTGTGGCTAAAATCGTCAATCTTGGAAGTATCAATCTTACGGACGGCGCATCGCTCACGATTGATGAGAATCTGGTCGTGAATAGCCTGACTGCCGGCAATGTAACCGTCACGAAGGCGACGAACCTCACCATGAAGGAAGGCGACATTACGCTTACGGTCGAAAACTTCGTAGTCAATAGTGAAGGTTCCGTCGAAATCACGTCTGGTAATGTGAATGTAACCGGCAAAGGTGAGGTCACGATTAACGGTACGGAAAATAATGATGTTGTTTCCGTCGGTGCTAACACGATTAATGTTGATGGCGTTTCTTCCACGACCTTTACTGACTTCACCGGTTCCAAGACTGTTAAGGGGAACGAAGGGAATGATGTTGTCGTTGTCGACAGTGCAGTGACCGAAAATATTTCCATCGAAGGCAACGATGGTAACGACGTAATTATCTCCAGCGGTACGGCTGTTACAATCGACGGTGGCACGGGTTCCGACCTGATTATCGACGGTACGGTAACAAAGCTCGATTCCGTGAAGAAGTGGACTTCGAACGCTTCTTACGCCAAAGCGTTGGAACTGTATGCAACGGGCGCGATTGTGAAGAGTAGTCTCACCAACACCGCCACAATCAATACTGGGGACAGTGACACGACGCTCGACATCGTGTTTGCCTTGGAAGAAGAAGAAGAAACGGATCTTATCACAATGGGAACGGAAGACCTGCTCTTCCCGCAACATGTTGAAAAGACCAAAGGCGTTATTGTCGTTACGACGGGCGACGCTCAGTATTGGGGCATGGATGATGAGCATATTACCCTGAACGAAGCGATCGCATGGACGAACGCCTCGACCGTCTACAACACGATTGGTTTTGCGGTTGATGTTAATAATGTCGTTGTTGGTGGTAATTTGCTCACGATTACCGACACCCTCACAATCGACGGCGCTAGCAAATACGACGAATTTGGCGTTAAATCTGAAGTCACCACCTTCGCCGCTTCCGACGTCGTAATCGACGGTCAGAATACGTACAGCCTGTTCAATATCGCGGCGGGTGAAACCGTCAGTATGAACGATTTGACGATTACCGGCGGTGTGGGTACAACAATTCCTAATGATTCTAATGAGGCTGAAAAATGGGGTGGCGGTATCTATAATGCGGGCACCCTCACGTTGACCAACATTGATATTACCAACAACACAGCAACTTATGGTGGCGGCGTGTACAATAAAGGTACCATGACCATTAACGGCACGAGTAAGATCTCCAATAACAGCTCATACCAGGGCGGCGGTATTTATAACGTTGGTAGCAAATTGCATCTGACCGGCGCGACTATCACTGGAAACGAAGCGTCTGGCGACGGTGGCGGTTTGTGGCATGTTGGTCAGAATTACGTCTATTTGAATGGCGTGACCATTGATCAAAACAGCGCGATCAACGGTGGTGGTGTATACAATGGCGGTCGAATACAGCTTGAAGGAAGCTACTCCTCATACGGAATTCAAACCAAGATTACCAATAATACAGCAACCGGTTATGGTGGCGGTATTTATAATAAATTTAGCTTCGTTCCCGGTTCGTCCCATACGTTCATGACGATTTCTGGCAATAAAGCCAGTAATGGTGGTGGCGTGTATACGACCAGTAGCTTCAGTGCGAAAGCTGATATTAACCGTAACGAAGCGACTGACGGCGACGGTGGCGGTGTGTATAACACTGCGGCATTGACTCTCAGCTCCGGTTCCACGATTTCAGGGAACACGACGACTCGTAATGGTGGCGGTATTTACAATAACAACCAGCATAGTGCTGGTATTGTTGATGCTAAAATTAGCAACAACCACGCGGATACCGGCAACGGCGGTGGTATTTATAATAGCAATCAAACGAATCATCCCAGTAACCAAAAAATGGAGTTGGAAAACACCGTCATCTCTAACAATAAAGCCTCCCAAAACGGTGGTGGTATCTGGAACGAGGTGGACAACAACGTCACCCTCACGAACGTCACCATTTCCGGCAACAACGCGGAACTCGGTGGCGGTGTGTACAACGAAGGTGCTGTCACCATTT
>JAUNAI010000026.1:22337-24494 GCA_030527705.1 Planctomycetia bacterium
CAACACGGCAACCGACGGCGCGGGTGTGTATAATACAGGCGACAACGCGACTCTCACGATGAACAATAACGCGACCATTTCCAACAACAAGGCGACCGGCAACGGCGGTGGTCTGTTCAACAACTCCACGAGTGCGAACAACGCTCTCACCAACGTCACCATTTCCAGCAACAACGCGGAACTCGGTGGTGGTGGTGTGTACAACACCGGCGCAAATGCGACACTCACAATGACCGGCACAACCATTTCAAAGAACACGGCTAAGCACGGTGGCGGTATCTACAACAATGATGGTGGTACGATTGATGCCTCTGACGCCACGATTTCCTACAACAAAGCAACCAATAACGGTGGCGGTATCTACAACTACAGTGGTAACATTACCATATCAGGCGAGATTTCCAACAACAACGCAGGTTCATTGGGTGGCGGTGTGTTCAATATCAGTAGCTTCTCGAACGGCGGGAACCTTCAGATCGACGAGAACACCGCAACTCGTGGTGGTGGTATTTGGAATAATGGTGCGCTCACCTTAGATGGAACAGACGCAACTGTCCAGATTTCTAATAATAAGGCGACTGCGACTCAAGACGCGAATATTGGATTTGGTGGTGGAGGCGGTATCCATAATTTATCCACAGATATGAAACTCAATACCGTTACGATTTCCAACAATACCGCAACAACAACGGGTGGTGGTCTGTATAATATAGCAGCACTCACCAATGCTCAGACCAACTTGACCATCACCGGCAACTCCGCCTCCAACGGAGCAGGCGTGTACAACGCGGCGAATGCGAAACTCACGATAACCAATAGCCAAAATGCAGGAATACAAATCTCCAGCAACAACGCGACAAAAGTCGAAGGCAACGACGAAACCGGTCTCGGTGGCGGTGTGTATAACGCTGGCGTGCTTGCTTTTAAGGTTACTCAAGATGCGTTGGATGGACATTATGTTATGAAGAATAATGATGTTTACGGTGGTGGTATTTACAATGCTAAGACCGGGACAATTCAAGAGGGTGTTATACTTCAAGTCGCTGAAAATACTGCGTCACAAGACGGTGGTGGTATTTACAACGACGGCGTAATTGAAAATGTAACCTTGTCTAGCATCTGCGAAAATACTGCGATTAGCAAAGGTGGTGGTATTTACAACGCCGAAGGCGCTAAAATTTGGAAAAGCGACCTCGATGAAATTGGCATTGGAGGTTATGGTAATGTGGCACAAAGCGGTGGCGGTATCTATAATGCAGGTACAATTGATGCGACCGGCGATGATGATTACATTATGACTGGTTCCAACACAGCGACCAACGGCGCAGGTATTTACAATGCTACGACAGGCGTAATTACTGGTTATATCCAAGTCGATAGCAACATAGCGACCGGCAAAGGTGGCGGTATCTATAACGAAGGTACAATCGACACAACCAATAATGTCGTATTGGAGGTTTATAGAAACGAAGCGGTTGACGGCGGCGGTATCTATAACAAAGGTACAATTAATGCGCCTTACGTTGACGTTTGGAAAAATACTGCGTCCAACAACGGTGGCGGCGTGTACAACACGGGTACCAACGCGACTCTCACAATGAACAATAACGCGACCATTTCCAACAACACGGCGGCTAACAAGGGTGGCGGTCTGTACAACGAAGGTGTGATTAACGGAGAAGGTGCTCTTACTGTAGGTGACGAGGACAATGGTGGTAACACTGCGGCAATCGGTGGCGGTATTTATAATGCCAGTACCGGTAGTATTACCATGACCGATAGCACAATTTATAATAACGAGGCAACCAATAACGGCGGTGGTATCTACAATGAAAGTAACGGTATCATTACCTTCAATGGTTCAGATAACACCATTTCTAACAACACTGCAACCAATAACGGCGGTGGTGTACATAACCTCGGCACGTTTAAGACAGAAGACGTTAAGACAGAAGGTTCTACTGATACAGAAGAATCTACGACTGTAGTAGGCACTATAACTGTCAAAGAAAACACCGCGACCAAAGATGGTGGTGGTATCTACAACGCAGGCAATATGAATGTCAAGGGCAACTTCGATGCGAACATTGCAGGACAATATGGTGGTGCTATCTTCAATAGTGGTACCTTTACCATGAATGACTATTCGCAAATTGG
>JAUNAI010000278.1:0-416 GCA_030527705.1 Planctomycetia bacterium
ACCTCTTTTATTTTTCATACTTTTATAATTTCACTCTTCCCTGCCTCGCTATAATCTAGTGAAGTTTTTTCTTACACGTTCTGGAGAAAGACTTCCATTTTCATCGGTAAGAGAAACCGGTGTGTAATTCGTTTCTCAGTTTTATTAAAGGAGAAAAAAATGAGTAACCAGAAAAAAGATTGTCAGAGTTCCAATAGCTGTTCCGATAACAAAAATTCGTATTCGAACCGCGATAACGACATGCACGGTGCGAATGGCCACGACGGAAATAACGGCATGTACGGTATGGACCGCACCTCTGGTCGGACCGCGACTATGGATACCGAAACGCATCGCGAATGGGACAAGTCGCTGGGTGAACATGATGAACATGATGAGCATGATGGAGATGATGCAGGAATTTCAAGGCGAAGAAT
>JAUNAI010000278.1:426-5163 GCA_030527705.1 Planctomycetia bacterium
TGGTGAATATGACGAACATGCTGAAGGATGCTGCGATGGTAAATACGATAGCCAAGCTGACTTCCACAGCAAAGATGGTTCCTGGGAAAGTAATAAGAGCGGTAAGAGTGGCTACTGCTCGAATAACAGATAAATCAGAAGCACAGAAAAGGTGAAGAAATGGATGAAAATCTTCATAAAGACAGTGCTCCGACAACGAATTTCCCGGCGGACGCTCCTGCGGAAAATACCGGAGATAGCGTGACGACCAACGGAAAAGGTTTCATGAGAAATCTCTATGAAAAAGCGGGTGAACATGCAGAGAATATCTCGAATAACCTGCGTGACGCAGTGATTGCTGACGGTATGCGACCGTATGACGACGCAGACGGCTGTCCGTGTTGTCATTCCTTACACAGAGGACATGGAGACTGCGTCTGTCGCGAAATTTTCGCCTGGGCGGGTTTCGTTTTCATTCCGCTAACTGCCAGTTGGATTTCAGGACTGTTTATCCAGCAGGAATCTTCCATGGAGTGGTTCAAGTCATTAAATCATTTAATGTATGAACCGCCACAGTGGATTTATCTTCCGGTCTGGCTCGTCCTGAACTTCCTGCTCGGTACCTCCGTCTGGCTTACGTGGAAAAAGCTCGGATGTCGGAAAGGTGCAGGAATTCTGATGCTTTTCGGATTCCTACTCCTGCTCCAGATTAGCTGGAGTTACACCTTCTTTTACTCACATAACCTGTTCGGCGGTTTTATTAACCTCATCTGGATTTTTGCGGTCTTCCTCCTTTTAGGACTCGCGACCGCCCCAGTATGTCGGCTTGCTACGGCACTCCTCGTGCCTCAGGCGATCTGGTTAATCTACGCGCTGATACTCAATTATCAGCTCTGGCGGATTAACTAATCAGTGGGAAAATCCAGCAGAGATAACCAACTGAATCCGGTTAAAAACACCGACACTCCTCGTCGATTCTTCTTCGGGGAGTGTTTTTTACATAAAAGGCAGAATAAAACAGTCTCTTTTCGGTAAAATTTAATTAATCAACACAACTTAATGAATCGCTGAGCAAAAATCACTTCTAAACACTCCGTCGGACGGTGTCCCCACCTCTTGAAAAGAGAGGAATTACGACGCACTCGCGCGGCGCAGAAGTGGTGAAAACAGAAAATTTAGCCTTAAAAAGTATCCCGATTTCCACTAAATTTAGCCTAAAATCGACATTTTAAGACGTTTCAAAGCGACGCGAAACATGCAGTCTTCCACGTAATCTTCGACGTAATCTTCCATGCAGTCTTCCCAAAACGCGACTTAATCAGTGACTATTTAGGAAAAATATGAATTACATACTCACTCACACCCGTACGCCTGCGCAAGAATCTGAATCGGGTGAAGAACCGGCTTCGTATTATTCTGCATCATCTGAAGTCGACAGGAACTACATTCCGTCACACCCAGCTGAATCATCGGATTCCGCATCCATGTCTGTAGTGGACGTCCCATTTTCAGGCTCGCAGAGTAATTTTCTGCCAGCATCCCATTCGGTCCGCCCATTCCACAACAGCCATGCGGTGAAAGTTGCGCTTCCAGCCCAGGTATCAGTCGCAGAAGATGTAACGACGGAAAACCGATTTTCAGCGCACGTAACCGACATGGCGCATGATAACCGATTTTCATTTCCATCGCTTTTTTTGGCATTTTCAGAAGCTGGAGAACGTGTAATTTATACAGATATTCCCCCGCGTCGAAACAGTGCTGCGACACCAACTTAATATCCTCATTTTCCGGGAAAGTCTGTGGATATTCCCACCGAAACGCTAGTGTTGCGGACGGTTCTGTGAGCACGACATCATATCCCTGCCGAATGTAATCCGCCAGCATGGCTGCGTTCCGGTAAACCTGTTTCTGGATGTAATCACTCCGCCCCAGCATGACAGCGGTTGAGCCACTTCCTTCCTGACGCGGAGGAACGACGAACGGAACGTTATTATGAAGAAAAACACGGACTGTCGCCTGAGCTGTCGCGGAGTCGAAATGATTTGCATAGGTATCCAAAAAATAAACGACTCTTCCCTGAATCTCTGTCGTATTTTCTCCGAAAATCGGGTTCTCATCCAGTGGCGTCTCGAACGGATTCCGCGCCAAAATCGAGGGATTTCGGCTTATCTTATCCAAGAAAGTACGCGACTCTATCCGTGGTAGCTCTCGGCCGGGAGCTATTCCGAAAGATTTTCCCATAATCCAACGGAGCCACCCCGTCGAAAAAGCATAATTCACCAGATATGGTACTTTCTGAAAACGCCGTATCCACGTATCCAGCCGAACCAGAGACGTTTCATAAAAATTCAGTCCACGCGCTTTCGCCCACGATTCCCCAGCACGACGCACCAAAAACGGTACATCCACTCCAGCAGGGCACTCAACACGACAGGAATGACACTGAAAACACTGCTGGAATACATTATGAAACCGATCGTCACCGAGTTCCGTAAGGTCCAGCGTCTTATTCAGTAACCCTTCCATCAGATTCACTTTCGCGCGCGGTGAGGAAAATTCACTACAATTATACCGAAAAATCGGGCACATACGCTGAACCTGTTCCGTCATTCGGCATTTCGCGCAACCATTACAGCAGTCCGCGATTTCCCGGATTTTATCCGCGTCCCAATCCAGCCCCAGACTCGTGAGCGACTCGTATGTTAACCATCCGGATTCCGTCTCTAAGTCCTTTTTCTTCGGTAAATTACCTCCATACGTCTCTTCTGCGAAATTATCGAAAGCGTTACCGAGAATCTCGCGCACCTTTTCCATAACGAAAACGCCTGATGCGCTTTCCTCCGGAGACGCAGGAATCGGCGTATTTTCCAGCACAGAATTTACCACATCTCCCACTTCCGGCCTAATTCGTGATGTCTGTATATCCGTATTTCGACGCACCGTCTGCGTGTCCAGAAGATTCATTTCCAAACGCGATTCAGAACGTGACTCGGAACGCGATTCTACCTGTAAATCGGAATTCTGCTCCCCATTCTGTATCGGAAATGGTTTTTCCGGTCGAATTGCGCGACGCCAGAGCATTTCCGGTGTGAAAGTTGTTCCTTTCTCGAGTACCGTCCCCATTTTATCGGGCTGAAAGAGCATATATGGGTCAAAAATCCGCTTGATTTCGCAGGTTAACTCGTACCGCGGGTGTTCAAAAACCGGGAGCCAGAACCAGCCGATACCGAGACCATTTTCCGTACCAATCGTACCGTTCATGGAGTGAATCAACTGATAATAATCACGCACAAAATGCACTACACGTTCCGCTTCGGTCGGGGAGTAAAGATCTGCAAGCGGCTGAAGACGTACCTGTCCCTGAATAGCATGCGCATAAAATGCTGCCGTCAGGCCATGTTTCCGGAGTAACTCTTGGATTTTCAAGAAAAACTCATGTAATTTCGTGGGTGAAACTGCTGCATCTTCCATCACTGGAAATCGACTAGGCTTTCCACTTCCCTGACGCACCGCCGCCTCAAAAGTGTGCGCAATTTCCCAGAAAAACGCTGCTTCCACGTCGTCCACAGAATAAATTAACTGAAACGCCAACTCTTTCTGACGCACAATCTGCTCTGAAATGGATCTGAGTCGGTTCAGCATGTTATATTGAGAAGAGTCCGAGAGATCTACCAGTAACGCAGCTTCCGCCTGATCCGAGAAAAGCGTATCGAAACGCACATCACGCTCCGCCGCAAGATGCAGATAACGTCGATCAAGCAGGTCACATGCCTCCGGATGAAACTGTAACAGCGTCGGTACCGCCTGCATCGCCTTTTCCATACTCGTAAAGAGTAACAGAATCGTTTTTCGGACAGCAGGAATCTCCGGCAGTCGCATTTTCACAGAGGTAATCACTCCCAGCGTCCCTTCCGAGCCAGCAATCAGTCGCGCCATATTCAGGAGCTTACCATTCTGGATATTCGTCCGGTACCCCATTTTATCGATAACGCGCGTATTTACCGTGGAACCGTGCGTGTCCAAATAACGATTCAGAGCAGAATTAACCGTGCCGAGAATCCGTTTTTTTTCATCCAACGGTTGCTGGAACATCTCCGCCTCACGAGAATCCATCAGTAACACATGCGGCATTACTGTCCGATATGAAGAAGTTGAAGCGTCCCCTTCTATCAGTTCCCGATCCGAAAAAGTCAGGACATTTCCGTTCGCGGTCACAAGTTCCACCTCCGTGAGCCAGTCCGACGGTCGTCCGTACGCGAGCCAGCGACTTCCGTAACCGTCCATGGAAAAAATCCCACCAAGCGTGTTCGGCAGAGAATGCCCCGTCCCCGCCACCATCTGGCGACCATGTGGCCGAAGAAAGTCGTTCAGACGTGAAAACTGTATTCCAGCCTGGACGTGTAACATATTCGATTTCGGATTATACTGCAACAGACGTCGCATATAACGGGACATATCCAGAACAATTCCCGTTCCGAGAGCCGCGCCAACACAGTTACTTCCTGCACCGCGCGGGTGAATCGTCAGACCGTTTTTACGTGCATAACGAATTACGGATACCACATCTTTCGTGGTACGCGGACAGACGACGCACATGGGCGGAATTTCATACAGACTCGCATCCGTTGCGTAAACCTGCGTACTCACCGTGTCGGCAAAAACATCACCGTCCACCAGTCCACGCAGGTCGTCCTGAATTCGCTCTCGTTTTGGGTCCAGCATTCTCGCCCCCGATCATCCGTTTTATGTCTCCGTCTT
>JAUNAI010000279.1 GCA_030527705.1 Planctomycetia bacterium
GAAGAAACGGAAGAAAAAATAACGTTTCCCTTAAAAGGAGAGGCTGAGATTTAACCCTTTACCCACCGGAGAAAATTATGAAAAAAATCACATCATTTATCCTTTTAACCTGCCTTATGCTCACCGTTGTCGTCACGACGCTCTTTTGCGCTGGGTTGGTGTTGGCACAAGATAAGTCGTATCAGAATTTTCTGAACAACAAGGAACAGTACGGCGTGCCGCTCGGTGACTTGTTGCGCGAGGCGGAAAAGGATCTTCAGATTAAAATCGTCTGGGATAAGAAAGTCGAGCCGTATCTCGAGGAAAAAGTTATCATGGCACCGTGGAAGTTCTGGAACGACCCGGTCCGTCGGCTGAGCTACTTCCTCGCGCCGTTCGATTTAAGTTTCGAGCAGGTCGATGACACCACGTGGCGTGTGTTCGAGCCGTGGTATTACGTCCGTCCGGAAGCGGAAGCGAAAGCGCATTTAGACCGTCTCGCGCGTCAGTATTCCACGAAAGAACTGTGGGAAACGCGAAAAGTGACGCTGAAAAGTACGATTCTGGAGAAAATGCGCCTTACGAATGTTCCGCGAGATGTCCAGAACGCGAATGTCTCGGAAAAACGTGTGTATGATGGTTATTCCGTCCGAAATGTCGCGCTGGAAATCCTGCCGGGATATTTCGTGAATGGAAATCTTTATGAACCACTGGCGGAAGGGAAATTCCCGGTAGTTCTCTGCCCGCACGGACACGGTGTTCTTGGGCGTTTCGGCGAGACGCAGCAGATTCGCTCCTCTGTCTTGGCGCGAATGGGTGCGGTCGTGTTCGCGTATAACATGTTCGCGTGGCGTTTAGAGGATCAACCGTTGCCGAAAGAGGCGCATGCAGACCCAATTTCCGGCACGATACAGACGCTCCAGACGATGCGGGCGATTGACTGGCTTACGACGCTCCCGAATGTTGACGGTTCCCGAATCGGGATTACCGGTGCATCGGGTGGTGGTACGCAGACCTTCCTCGGCACGGCTCTCGACCCGCGAATTACGGTGTCCGTCCCCGTTGTGATGGTTTCCGCTCACTTCTACGGCGGTTGTCCGTGTGAAAGTGGAATTCCGTTCCATATTCTTCACGGTGGTACGTGCAATGCAGAAGTTGCGGCGATGGCGGCTCCGCGCCCGATGAAAATAATTGCCGTGACACAGGACTGGACGAAAAACGTACCGGAAGTGGAATTTCCGTATATTCAGAAAATCTACGACTTTTACGGCGCGAAAGAGAAGGTTGAGTTCTCGTATTTCGACGAAAAACACGGTTACAGTGAAGCGATGCGTAAAGCGATGTATCCGTTTATGGCGAAACATCTGCAACTTGACCTGAATCTTGCCGACGAGACGAAAGTGACTGTGGAACCGATCGAGAAGATGACATACTGGGGACCGGAACGCGAGAACTACCCAAAAAACGCGATTCAGACGCTCGACGAGCTGAAAGAGGTTTTCCAGAAGTCAATTCAGTGAGAGGTATAATCCCACGTGATTTATAATTTCGAGAGATTTATAATTTTTCATGATTTATAATTTCATGAAAATGATGATTCAGTGAGAATCATTCTTGGAAATTTTTATCTGAAAATAGGGAGTGTGGAAACGGTTAAGCGGAAACACTCCCTGATTTTAGACACTTTTTATTTTTCGTCACGATATACGAAAACATTTTCTTGACCGAGAAACCTATCCACCTCTCGCCACCGTACACGTGGGGCACGGACCCATGTAACCCCGATAGAGTCACGAAGATGAGCATAGTCACGATAACCATCCGTGTCACACCAGTGGAAAAAGCCGTTCTCAAGGAACATGGAAGCGTCAAAAATATCACACATCTCGTCATCTCCCGGTATCGGTTCCAGCACGAAACGGGAAACTTCCTCGAAAACCAACTCAATAGTGCTCGGATTTTCCCACTGTCCCTGAATAATTAGATGTAAATTGGCACGTGAATTATACGGGAACATGGAAAGGTCTTGATTCACGTACGCACCAGAATCGTACCAGATTTCTTTTACGCATGTGTCATGAAAACCATTCATGAGCCATAAAAGAGGCTGAATTCCATTTTCACTATGAATCCGGAACCACTCCACACCCACGATTTCCTCGATTTCGTCCGGTGAATAGGGATTTCTTACGGTGTTATTCTCACGATTTTCACTATTTTCTGCTTTATGTTCCATTTCTTGCTCCATTTCATATTCTGTTTCATATTCCGTTTTGTGTTCAGGTTCATCTTTCTGAACTTTTTCTATTTTTCTATTTTCTGGACTAAAATCCAGAATTACTGGTCTGCAACGTATGGGAAATGATGAAACATGTTCATTTCCATCCTCATTTTTGCTATCATTTCTACTTTCATTTTCATCGGTGATTTCCGTTGGTAACTCTCCAGTCGGAAGCAGACGGAGGATACATTTCGTTTTTTCGACAGGATACGGAGCATTTTCTGCAGTATAATAACCGATTTTCCGTATTTTCGCGACAGAAGTTGTTCCGTCATTTCCGACAGGTACCTCCACCCATTCGCCGACTTTTAACGTAATATTTTCCGTCCGATAACTGTATAGATGACCGTTTTCATAAAATTCCACACCACAATAAATATATTCCCCCGGTCGGCATTTTCCATAATCGTAAAATCTAGGGTTTAGAAGATTCCCCTCACCCCCTTCTTTTGTCAAGTCAGAGGTGCGCTACGCAAAAATCCCGTAATCTACTGGAAGTCCGTTTCGATTAAAATTTCCCTCCAGTGTCCGAGTGGGGGAATTTTTAAATTTTACCTCAATTTTATAATACCGTCTACTTTCCGTTTCCGTTTCTTCTGTGCACCAGTATCCCGGCACGTGAGATAAGAAATCTGACGGTGAAAAGTCGCAAAGTAGTTGCCGAATTTTCCGGGGTCACTGTACGTACCGTGAATTTCATAGCCGTCTATTATCCATTTCCACCTGATTTTTCCAGTCCTTCGGTTTACATGAACGGTTTCAGAATAACTTTCTTTACCTTCCCAGTCTAAAAAGTAGAATTTGATGGCGACGTACTCAATTCTCTCTTTCTTCATTTTTTTATTCCTGTATAAATTTGAAATGTATCATGCCCGACCCAGTATAAAATTTCGTTTTCTAGTCATTTCGTGTACTGGAATGACTTCCGGAAGGAGTGCCATTCTCTAATTTTATCGCCATTCTCTAATTTTCATGTGTGATTGGCATAAAAAAAACGGTCCCGAAAACAAGAATCGAGACCGTCAGTCGTCAGTTAGTTTCACTTATCCATGTTATTCAGAGGATTTACTCAGTTAGCATACCATCTTTTTGCTGGGACACTGTTATTTTCACGGACGGAGTTGAGGTCAGAGACGGTCGAATTCTGAACCATTTCCCACGGGTTAATCGTCACGCCACCAGTTACGAACATGACAGAACCCGCGCGTTTCGCCATCACAGATGTGCTCGGAACGTGCATCGGAACATTTTCACGGACTGCGCAGAGACCTTCCACCGTCATCATCGGCTGGAAATTGTCGCCAGACTGTTCCATAATACCGTTCTGAGCGAAAATCGCCGCGACCAACGCGCAGTCCATACAGTTACGGAGCTGACCGAAAATCGGTTCCGCTTTCGCGAGTTCATCATAATTTTCCGTCATTTTCGTTGCCCACTGCTGGAAGACGTTCTCTTTTTTACCCGCCTTACGGACAATTTTATCACCGTTAAAGAAATCGGTATCCGTCATCGTGACGACTTTTCCACCGGACAGCGACCACGTGAGTCCCGCTTCATCACGGGAAATCGCGTCATAATTCGGTGCCAACCACCAACGCGGCAAGGCTCCACTTTCCGCCGGAGCTTTCATCATACTCACAAACGACGGTAATTCACGGACCGGCGACTTGGTAACACCCATCGAAATCTGCTTCATACGGAAGTCGGCAGCCGCCAAAACATACGCGAAATGCGACGTCGGCTCGATTCCCTGAAGGGTAATGGTCTGTGCTCCGAGGGCTTCTTCCATTCCCTGCGCAACGAGTTTCGGTGAGGTGGACGGATTCACACTCGACGCGTACTGGCTCATCCGCTGGAGACCTTCCTGCGTCGGGTCAATCGAAACAGAGAAGACACTCCGATTTTCACCCGTCGCAGAGCGAATCGCCATCACGAGGTCTTCTAGCTGCATGACTGGTTTCCCAGAGGTTTTTCCGACCATGACGCCCTGTGGACCGACCGTCCAACCTTCCGCCGGACCAACCAGAACAACATCCTGTTCTTCCGGATAAATCAGAACGTATTCAATCGCAGTCAGACCACCCAGATTACGGACAGAATCCGGAATTTCACTCCCAGTTGTCGCGTAACGCGCCAGTTCCGCGTTCAGTTTCTTCAGCGAAATTTTACGCGCTTCGACCTGTTTATTCAGACCTTTCGAAATCGGAGCCATTTCGCTTGCGAGTTCTTTTCGCAACTGCGACATTTCCGTGACGGACGCCTGAGAAAGCATACCGTCCGCATCAATCATGACACCACCTACGGATGAATCACTGGAGTCCGAATACTGGCTGAATACCGTGTCGCTAAAAGTGAAAAGGGTTAAAACTGTGAGTAAAGTAAATGTATAACGAAGCATGTTCAACTCCTCAAATTTTCATCCGCAGGGAATTTCCTGGGAACTTTTCAAAATGTCTGTTAATTTGGGGGTCATTCCCAAATTCCGACGGTCATTCCGTAACGGTTTGGTGACCGCTGGAATCTAAAATACACCTATACTTATATCTTACACCAACTTATAGGAAATGAAACCCTTTTTCCACTATTACTCCTGATTTTTTTAGGAAAAAATGAAAATTTTTCGTTCTAAACGTGCTAAATATTACACTTTCACCAATCCGTTGGTTGCGCTTTTTTGGTTTTCTTCCAGTAATCGGAGTATTTTAACATTATTTGATGATTTTTTTATGCTTACGTCTTGTAATTTTATGAGTAGAGGGGTATAATAAAATCCAGTACCTATTATTATACGCGGAGGCAATTACCACGTTTTAGGAGTATTTCCATGAAATTTACCATTCGTACCGTTTTTCTATTATTTTTTACCCTAAGTGAAATGTTATTGGGTAACAT
>JAUNAI010000280.1 GCA_030527705.1 Planctomycetia bacterium
AGTGTGAGGGGAAACAATTTTGTAAAAATGTTTTTTCCTCACCAGCATTACCCCGCGACGGATAGCTAATTCCTCCCGCAAGGGTGGAATCTTGCGTAAAGTGTTTAGATCAGCATCCTCTTTTAGGGGGGGCACTGAAGGTGACGGAGAGGCGGGGGGGGGGGACTTTATTAAAAACCGTTTAAGAATGGAGTCTTTAGAAGACTTTCCTCAACCCATCTGGTACTCTGTGCCACCTTCCCCCTATAAACATTAACAAGGAGAAAATCATGTCACAAAATCGTCGTCATTTCCTGAAAAATGTGGTTATTATCGGCGCGAGCGCGTGTCTTCCGAATGTAATTTCCGCACCGTGTAATGCTACGGTGAAGGGTACGAAAATGCCGAAAGCGAGCTGGAAAAAGCTCCCACGTTGGCGCGGGTTTAACTTGCTGGAAAAATTTAACGGGCGGAATTCGCGTTTTCTGGAAGACGATTTCCGCATGATTCACGATTTAGGGTTCAATTTCGTCCGTCTCCCGATGGATTATCGGATGTGGATAGTCGATGGTGACTGGCGGAAATTCGATGAAAAAATCCTCCGTGAAATCGACAAGGCAGTCGAATTCGGTCAGAAGTACGGCATTCACACGATGATTAACTTTCACCGTGCGCCGGGGTATACAGTCGCGAAACCTCAGGAAGCGAAACTGGTCTGGGACGATGCCGAGACGCTCGACGTGTGCGCGTTGCACTGGCGGACTTTTGCGCGACGGTATGCGGGAATTCCAGCGGAAAACGTAAGTTTTAATCTCTTTAATGAGCCGGCGAATGTGGAAATCGGTCCGTTTATGAAGGTTCACCGGACGCTGTGCGATGCGATTCGGGCGGAAGACTCACAACGCCTCATCATCTGTGACGGTATGTCGTGGGGGACGAAACCGACGATGGAACTTGGCGAGCTGAAAGTGGCGCAGGCGACGCGCGGATACATGCCGATGGAGATTTCACATTATCAGGCTTCTTGGGTCGGTGAGGCGATTCGTGATATGAAAATTCCTCCGACGTGGCCACTGGTGTCGGTGAATGGAATGATTTTAAATCCGAAAAAATCTGGAATCAGCGAAAATCAGAAACAGCCAGGTATTTTAAAGTTTTCGCGGAAGTGTGGCGCAGGAAAACTCCGTTTCCGCGTGGCGCAGGTTTCTTCTTTTGCGCGGTTAATCATCGAGACACTCGACGGAAATGGCAACGTTGGGAAAACGCTTTTCGACCATTCCTATAAACCGGGACCGGGCGAGGGGGACTGGCAGACAGTCATTTATAAGCCGGAGTGGAACTGTTATCAGAATTTCTATCATAAAGACGAGACCGTCGAGATTCCGGCGGGAACCCGTGCGATTCAGTTCCGCGTTACGGAAGGCGACTGGATGTCGTTAGAAGAAATCGGTTTCCGGTGTGAGGCGGCTCCCACAGAATGTGTCATCGCCTGTCAGACGAGTTGGGGTGATTATTCGATGAGCCTGAATTATGCTATCCAAGATGGACGCGGAGTCTGGAACGGCTTAGCTGCGAAAGACCGTGAATGGCACTGGGAAGAATACATTAAACCGTGGCAGGAATGGGAAAAAATCGGAGGTGTAATGGTCGGCGAGTTCGGTGCGTTTAACCGGACACCACATGATGTGGTTCTCCGCTGGATGCGTGATCTGATGACGAACTGGAAGACTGCCGGCTGGGGCTGGGCGCTCTGGAACTTCCGTGGTTCTATCGGTGTCGTGGACAGTGGCAGAACGGACGTAGATTACGTCGATTTTTACGGACATAAACTCGATAAAAAGATGATGGATTTACTACAGGAGTTTTAATTTAATCCGAAAATAAAACTCTCTAAACCTCCCGCAGATTTCACGGAAACCAGTGGTTTTAAATCTCCCACAGATTTTGCAAATTCCACAAATTCCACAGAATTTCACAGATTAAATTCCCCTCTTTCCAAGAGGGGTGGCGAACACAGGCCGACGGGGTGTTATTTCCGTGAAATCTGTCTCTTCTGTGTGAAGTGCCGTAAAATGTGGGGGCTGGAATGCCCAAAACTTGGTGACTTAAGTCATTTTCGTTTCCTGAAAACGCACTCCTTTCTGTAAAAGTCGGTGAGTTCTGTGGGAGATTTAATGCTGTGTTTTTCGGGTTAAAATTTTTGTGGGTATAAAATACTTAACAGATATTATCAGGAGTTTTAGAAAATGTCACTTTTTATTCGTCCGGGGCTGGAAATTCCGATGGAGGAGATTACGTTCACCTTCGCGCGCAGTGGTGGACCGGGCGGACAGAATGTGAATAAAGTGTCGAGTAAAGCGATTCTCTTCTGGAATCCGGCGGAAAGTGCGATTTTTTCGGAACAGGTCGAGGCGATTGAGCGTATGATGGACCAGCATCCGTCATACTTCTCGAAAGATCGGACGATTGTGATTTCGAGCCAATTGACGCGTGATCAGATTAAGAATAAGATGGACTGTCTGAAAAAGTTACAGATGATTATTCTTCAGTCGCTCCAAAAGCCGAAAAATCGTATTCCGACACGTCCGACACGCGGTTCAGTCCGCCGTCGTCTGGAAGATAAAGCGCGAAATGCCCAGAAAAAAGCAGGGAGACAGTTTCGGGGTGAATGATGGAAAATAAAAACTACTCAAAAATCTTATCTCAGATAGCTGAGGCGGCGACTGTAGCGGGTCGGAAACCGGAAGAGGTGAGGCTCGTTGGTGTGACGAAATATTTTACCGGAACAGAAGAAGTTGAGGCGCTGTACGCGGCGGGCTGTCGTGATTTCGCGGAAAATCGGCTTCAGGTTTTTCAGGAAAAAGCGGATAAATTACGGACACTCCATGATACGGAGGAAACAGCATTTCGGTGGCATTTTATCGGACCATTGCAGAAAAATAAGGCGCGGAAAATCCTGCAGAACGCGGATGTAATCCATTCCGGGGAAAGTCTGGACGTGTTACAGGCGCTGGATCGAATTAGCGCGGAGTTAAACCTGCGTCGTGAAATTCTCGTGGAAATTAACCTCGGTGGAGAGCAGAACAAGCATGGTTTTTCGCCGGCTGAGTTTCGTGCGGCGTTTCCGGAGATTCAGGTATTCACTCATCTGAAAATTGTCGGACTGATGGGAATGACTTCTCTGGACGCGGACGAGACGCAGGCGCATCGGCAATTCGCGACGCTCCGGCAGTTACGTGATGAATTTCTGCCTGGCGGCGAGCTGTCGATGGGGATGAGCGACGATTTTCCGATTGCGATTGTCGAGGGAGCTACGATGGTACGTATCGGAAGTGCACTTTTTGAGTGATATTTGGCGTGATAACTGAAGAAATCGTTAAGTAGGCACTGATTAACCTGATATTTCATATCCCACGGATTTCACGGAAACCAGTGATTTAAAATCTCCCACAGATTCCACAGATTTTAAATATTATGATAATTTAAAATCCGTCTGTGAAATCTGTCTTTTCTGTGTGAAGTGCCGAAAAATACGGGGTCTCGGAAAGCGAAAAACTCGGTGACTTGAATCATTTTCATTCCCTGAAATTTCACTCCTTTCTGTGAAAGTCTGTGGAATCTGTGGGAGATTTAATGGTTTTTGTTTTCGCGTTAAGATATAATGTGTTATTTTAACGTTTTTCGCCTTTTTAGGTATGAAATATTCAGGTTAAGTGTCGCTTCCCAATTAATCAACGTTTACTTAAAATATTATCTTCTAAATCGGAGAAAAATCACAAGTTATGTCAAAAATCGTTTTAGCCATGTCTGGAGGCGTGGACAGTAGTGTGTGTGCTCATCTTTTAACACAGGAAGGGCACGAGGTCGTCGGTGTTTTCATGCGTCATGGAATTCAGATGAATGCGGAAAACGCTGACGGAACGCCATTACGCCGAAAACATGGTTGCTGTAGCGAGGAAGACGCGGAAGATGCGCAGAAGGTTGCTGACCGATTCGGAATTCCGTTACACGTGATGGATTTTCATGAAGAATTTCAGCAGATTGTGGACTATTTCGTGCGAGAATATTCGACTTGCCGGACGCCGAATCCGTGTATCGTCTGTAACGCTCTGTTAAAATTCGGGAAGATTTTCGATTTTGCGGACTCTATTGGGGCAGACCATGTTGCGACGGGGCATTATGCACGTGTGAAACAGGTTTCGGAAGTGGAAACCCAGGAATATCGAATTTTTCGGGGGGTAGACTTAACGAAAGATCAGTCGTACGTTCTTCATCGGATACCGCGAGAACGGTTAAGTCGGCTGATTTTTCCGCTTGGTGAAATGCGTAAGGAGGAAATTCGGCAACTGGCGGAAGAGGCGGGGATTCACGTAGCTCATAAGCGGGACAGTCAGGAAATTTGTTTTGTACCGGACGGGAATCATGCGCGGTTTGTGCGCGATTTTTTGTTTCAGAAGAATGGTGAGTATCCGGAAACTCTGGGAGACTTCGTGACAGTCGACGGCGAGAATCTCGGTCCACATGAGGGGTTGGAACGGTACACGATTGGGCAGCGGAAAGGGCTGAGGCTAGCGTTTCGGGAACCGCATTATGTCGTTCGGCTAGAACCGGGCACGCGGAGGGTAATTCTGGGATTACACGAGGATTTGGCGCAGTCTGCGTTGACCGCTGGTGAAGTGATATGGCAGATTCCTACGCCGAAAAGGGCGTTTGACTGTGAAGTAAAAATTCGTTACCGGTCGCCGTCGGTTCCTGCTCGGGTTACACCGCTGGAGGAAGATCGTTTTCACCTAGAATTTCATACGCCGGTTTATGGAATCGCACCGGGACAGGCTGCTGTTTGTTATTGGGGGGAAGAAATGCTCGGAGGTGGGTGGATTTTGTAGAAAATGTTTATATCGTGTATTTCGGAAGGAGAATACAGGCCTCCCAACATGTAACGGAGTTGTGTAGTTATAGGAGTTGGAATGTTGAGGAATTGTCATGGGGATTCTAATTTTTATGTTGTGAGGCGGTCAGGAATGGAGTGTTTTCTCTGATGTTGGAGCGTTTTGCTAAAGATTTAAGGGGGTTAAAGTCTCGTTGGAGGTGTGATTTTAAGAAAAAATTAAAAAAAGTTGAAAAGGTTTATCTCTCGTAAAAAGCGG
>JAUNAI010000281.1:0-2607 GCA_030527705.1 Planctomycetia bacterium
ACTCAGAACGCGGGAAATTCCCAGAGTGCGGGAAGTGTAGAGAATAAAGCTGTCGCGATTCCGACGATTGAGGCGGATGATGTGGACAATTATGATGGCTGTTACCTGCCGGATGGCGGAGTGGTTTTCTGCTCGACCGCGTGTTTTACGGGCGTTCCGTGCATTGACGGAAGCGGACATGTCTGTAACCTGTATCGGAAAGCGGCGGACGGTCAGATTTCCCAGTTGACGGTGGAACAGGACCACGACTGGAATCCGGTTTTGTTGCCGAACGGGAGGATTTTATATCTACGCTGGGAATATTCCGACTTGCCACACGGTTTCTCGCGGATTCTCATGCACGCGAATCCTGACGGCACGAATCAGACGGAATATTATGGAAGTGGCTCTTATTATCCGAACACGATGTTCTACGCGCGTCCGATTCCGGGAAGTTCCCGTTTCGCGGCGATTGTGAGCGGGCATCATGAAATTCCGCGCGTCGGCGACTTAGTGGTTTTTGACCCGTCGCGTGGGCGTAAAGAGGCGGACGGTGCCGTTCAGCGGATTCCGGGAGCGGGAAAACCAGTTTCTCCGGTGACGCTGGACTTCCCGATTGCGCAGACGTGGCCGAAATTCACCCAGCCGTTCCCGATTTCCGAGACGATGTTCCTTACCGCGTGTCAGCTTGACGCGGGAAGTCCGTGGGCGATTTATCTCGTGGACGTTTTCGATAATATGCTGGAACTTGCGCGACCGGAAAAAGACGCGGACGGAACGGTCTACACGTTCCAAGAACCCACGCCGATTCGGAAAACGGAGCGACCGCCGGTGCGTCCAGACCGTACGAACTGGGAGCGTCAAGACGCGGACGTGTTCATTGCGGACGTGTATTATGGTCAGGGACTGCCGAATATTCCACGCGGGACGGTGAAGGCGTTACGTGTGTTTACGTATGAATTTGCGTATCAGGGAATAGGCGCGGAGCCACACAGCGTCGGACTGGATGGACCGTGGGACCCGAAACGGGTTCTCGGAACCGTGCCGGTTTATGAAGATGGGTCGGCAAGTTTCCGGATTCCAGCGGTTACGCCGGTCGCATTTCAGGCACTGGACGCGGAAGGACGCGCGATTCAGTTAATGCGGTCATGGACCACGGCGATGCCTGGTGAGTCGGTATCGTGTACGGGATGCCATGAGGAACAGAATTCCGTTCCGCCGGCGATGCCGTCCCCGATTGCGTCGCGCCGTCCGCCGGTAGATATTACACCGACGCTGGAGCTTCCGCCGGGAAGTCTGAGCGCGGAAGATGGGAAAGACGCGGAAATGCCGACGCCGTATAAAGTGCGTGGATTCAGTTTCCAGCGGGAAATTCAGCCGATTCTGGAGAAACACTGTATCGCGTGTCACGATGAAGACTCTCAGGCGGAGCATAAGTCGCAGGTCTCCTTCCGTAACGGTCCTCCGGTTCCGGCTTTCGATAATCCGGGTTATTATAACGTTTCGTCGCGGTTCTCACCGTCGTATTATAATCTGCGTCGTTATGTGCGTACACCGACGAAAGAGAGCCAGATGCCGGTACTTAAGCCGTATGAATTCCATGTGGAATCGACGATTCTCGGACAGATTCTGCGTCAGGGACATTTCGGCGTGACGCTTTCACATGTGGAATGGGCGACGCTTAACACGTGGATTGACCTGAACGCGCCGTATTACGGAAGTTGGGGAGAATCGCGGAATTACGCTATCGCCCCGCATGTGAAACACCAGTATGAACGGCGACTTGCGTTGCGTAAGCTTTATACCACGGCGGTGAATGCGGACGCGGATGACCCGTCGGAATTTCCGATTCCCGAAAAAGCACCGGTGGACGAAAACGGAAAACCGAAATTCCCGCATAGTGACATTCTCGTGACGCGGACGGCTCCGACGGATACCGGACTGTACGCGAAAATAGGAACTCGCGCAGATTCTGAAACGGAAAACGGAACCGACACGGAAGTCGTGAAGACGGTAGAACTTGCACCGGGTGTGACGCTCGAACTAGTGAAAATCCCGGGGAAAGAGTGGCTTCTCGGACGGTGTGAAGTGACCAACGCGCAGTTTAAGAGTTTCATGCCGGAACATAATACGGGTGTGGAATACGCGGACTTTATTCATTTCAGCCCGAACGAGGCGGGATGGCTTCTGTCTCGCGATGAACAGCCGGTAGCGCGTGTGTCGGCGACGGACGCGGAAGCATTCTGCGCGTGGCTATCGGAAAAAACGGGGATGAAGTTCACCCTCCCGTCGGCGGGAGAATGGCGTTATGCCGCGCTGGCTCGTGAAAATGCGGACGGAAGCGGAAATGAAAATGCGGACGGAAGCGGAACGGCGACGTTGCCAGACGGTTTCTGGTTCGGTGACCTGAATGTCGATTATGCGCTTTATGAAAATCTGTCGGACGCTACGAATCAGCAGATTAACCCGCGATCGTGGAAAGGACGTCTTGACGCTCTTCCGCCGTGGCGAATTGCGGATGGAAACGTGAATGACAGAAATCGCGTAAGTGCACTGGTCGGAAGTTACCGGCCGAATCCGTGGGGACTTTATGACATGCACGGAAATGTCTCAGAATGGACTGCGTCT
>JAUNAI010000281.1:2617-5100 GCA_030527705.1 Planctomycetia bacterium
ATGGTATCTGCCGTCCCGGTTCTCGGGAATCCGCTCAGAACGTCACTTCACCGCTGGTCAGGCGACTTTCGATGTTGGTTTCCGGGTGAAGTGTGAAGTGAAACCGTGAAAGAGGTATTCATTTTAGAGAAGATTAAATAGAATCATTCAGGGAGTAGGGGAGAATTACTATTTTTCCCTTATTCCCTGTTTTCTGTCGAGGTGCTGAATTATCTATTCTTTTTAAATTGTTATTTATGGAAAAAAATCGAAAAAGTGGCCTATCCCCCTAGACGGAATCGAAATTTTTACTAAAATAGAAGAAGGGTAATAAAAGGTATTATGCCTACGTATTATAAAAATCCATTTTCTGTCGTTTCGAGTAACGGGAACGACTACCGGAAGGAGTGTCCTTCCCTGAATTTTCAAGTAGAATTAATATAGAAGAGAGATATAATTAAGAAAATAAAATATAAGGGAGAGTATGCTCGAAAGCGTTTTTGAACAGTGTGCTATCGTCAGCGGTTTAGTGAGCGAAGAAGAAATGGTTGCCGCATGGAAGGAGTTAGAAGCGGGGATTGCGCCGCAGCCGGAAGAAGTTCCGGGGCGACTGGCGGAAATTTTTGTGAATCGTGGAATTATTAATCGGTGGCAGTCTCAGCAACTTCTTGCAGGACGGGCACGGTTTACGTTGGGGGCGTATAAAATTTTCGATTCGATTGGTCACGGTGGAATGGGGCAGGTGTTTAAAGCCCGACATGAGACACTGAAGACGGTAGTGGCGATTAAGGTTTTACCGCGTGAGAAAGCGACGCAGTCGGCAATTGAGAATTTTCAGAATGAAATCCGTGCGTTGGCGAGTCTAAATCATCCGAATCTGGTGAAAGCACTTGATGCCGGGATGGATGGAAATGTGAATTATTTGGTGACAGAATACGTTCCAGGTCCTGATTTACGGAAGTTGATACGTCGTCGAGGTCCGCTTCGGCAAGAGTCTGCTGCGAGTATAATTATTCAGGCGGCACGTGGTCTGCATCATGCACATGGGGCCGGAGTGGTGCATCGAGATGTTAAACCGGGAAATATCTTGGTGACGATGGGGGGACTTGCGAAACTTTCCGACTTGGGACTGTCAAGTTCTAAATCACGTGGAGCTCAAGCGAAAATTGTGGGGACGGCAGATTATATCTCACCGGACCAGGTGCGGCACCCACTGGAACCTATGCCGATTTGGGATGTGTATTCTCTAGGTTGTACACTTTATTATGCGGTGACAGGGCATTCACCTTATCCGAAAGGGACTGCGTCGGAGAAGGTGAAAATGCACCTTGACCCGACGGTAAAACCGATGAATCCATGTCTGATAAATCCGTTAATTTCGGAAGAATTCGCAGATGTGATTGCGTGTATGATGGCGAAAAATCCAGCGGAACGAATTCCAAGCGCTTTAGAGGTGATACAATTCTTGTCGCCGTGGTCAGATGGGACGCCGCGACAGATTCAGGTTGCAGAAACAGATTTTTCTCAGTCGGGAAGTTTCATGCGTTCCGGAAATGATGATTTTTTCCCGGTAATAGCAGGGAATAATGAGGCAGAGAAGACGCACAAGACGGAAGAGATACCCGGACTGGATTTTTTAACACATGAGAGGAAAAAGTCGGCGGGAATCGTAGGAGTTCAGACGATTCCAGGACCTCCGCCACTTCCGGGAATGGTGGGAACTTCCAAGACGGGAACGTCTGGAAATGGTACACAGAAAGCTACGTATGTGTTACAGGATTCTGATTTTTTCGATGACGATTCCGGAGAAATTAAAGAAGGTCCGGGGCCTCAAGAAGGGATAAATGGAGGCACGCGTAAAGTTTTGGGTGGACTTTTAAAGCGTTTTATGCCTGTTTCTGGAAGTAAGAAAAAGGAAAAGGAATAAAGATTGTGCAAAAAATACATTATTTTTCCTTTTAGTATAAGTTTTTTTAATTTTTTTTAGAAAAAATCGAGTGAAACCGTGGGTGGCGGGTTGTATATTTCTAAAATAACGTTAAAATAGGAAGTACAAACAGAGTTTTATGCCCAACGTGTTTTTTTACCCATCGTGATTTTTGTGGAACAGGATACGTGGGTTTCAGTGACCGGTGCGATTCGGTATCGGTACGTTTTTTAAGTAAGTCCCTTTTCATTTTACTTGGGGGTAATTATTATGTCAGATAACCTGTCGAAATATGAACGCTTGATTGAGAATTTGAAAGTCTTGGAAAATCGGAATCCGGATTTAAAACGGATATTGACGTTTTTAGATATTTGGCTCAATCAGTTTGTGAACAGTGATAACGCAGTACCTAGTGGAATAACTTGCAACTCATCTGTATCTTGCGGGATTGAACAAAATAGTGGTGCGGTTAATGGTACGAGTGACGGAAGTTGTGTGAATCGTGGTGCGAGTCATGGAAATGTGAGCACGAGTGATGTAGGTAGAGATGTAGGTATAAATGTCGCTGAGCGTAGTA
>JAUNAI010000282.1 GCA_030527705.1 Planctomycetia bacterium
TTTCGGAAGGGACGTTTACCAGAGGAATTTAACATTGTAGGTGTATCACGGACGGCGATGAGTGATGAAGAATGGGCATGCTCACTTGAAAATTATGTGCCGTGGGATGATTCGAGTGAGTCATTTACGAAAAAATGGTTGGAATTTACTTCCCATCTTGTTTATTTTCCCGGTGATGCGACGGAAAAAGAGGTCGTGTTACGACTGAAAAGCTTCTTGAAGTTTATCGAGAATGATGTCCCATGTAAACGGGTTTATTATCTAGCAACTTCACCAGATATTTATATAGGTATTCTAAATTCTCTGGAATGTGAGACAGAAAAGAAACTGAAAGAAAAATATCCGGTAAGAATTGTAATCGAAAAACCATTCGGCTCGGATTTAGAGAGTGCGAAAATATTAAATAAAAAACTTCATGTACTATTTCAGGAAAAAGACATTTTCAGAATTGATCATTATCTCGGGAAGGAGACTGCTCAGAATCTATTAGTATTACGATTCGCTAACTCAATTTTTGAGCCAATCTGGAATCGGTATTTTATTCAGGAAATTCAGATTACCGCGAGTGAAGAAGCTCTTATCGGGAAACGTTCAGGGTACTATAATCGAGCGGGAATTTTACGGGATATGTTTCAGAATCACCTACTTCAACTTTTAACTCTCGTCGCGATGGAGCCACCTGTAAAATTAGACTCGGAGAATATTCGAAATGAAAAAGTAAAAATCCTAAATAGTATATTACCGTTTAAAACACCGGAAGATGTCGAAAAACGCACGATTCGAGGAGCATATATCCAGTTACCACCGGTGCTCGGTGAGGAAGAGGAGAATCGGCTAGAACCGACGACGCCGACATTCGCTGCAGTCGAGTTTCGTGTCGAGAACTGGCGCTGGAAAGATGTTCCTTTTTATGTACGGTCCGGGAAGGGAATGAGTTGCGGAACGACGCAGATTCTGTTACGTTTCCGACAGCCGCCACACCTTCTTTTTCCTGAGTCGGAGTGTGAACCAGATGCGTTACTGATTCAGCTACAGCCTGCAGAAGGTATTCAGCTTTATTTTCAGACGAAAGTTCCTGAAACTGCAATGGAAATCTCTCAGGCATCAATGAACTTTACGTTCGCTGAGGCGTTTCAGAGTGCCTTACCGAGTGCGTATGAACGGTTACTTCTGGATATTTTTACGGGAGATTCGGGTCTCTTTATCCGGAGTGACGAAATGGAAGCTGCGTGGCGGATTATCGATCCGATTCAGGAAGCGTGGGATGGGGATTTATGGAGAATTCCGTATTCGTACCCGATTGGAAGTTGGGGACCGACTGAATCGGAAAACTGGCTTGAGAAACGCGGAAGCAGGTGGTTTAATGTCTGTCCCGTAATGGAAAAAATATCCCGGTGAAAATTGTTCCATTGTGTACATTTCATAGTCGATGTATACCGCGTGCCAGGGTAAATATGTATCGCATACCGTGGTCGAGGCGTATTGGGTGCTACGGTAAATGTGTATCGCATACCGTAGTCGAGGTATATCGCGTGCCAGGGGAAATGTATACTACATGCCACGGTAGAGTTAAGCCGATGTAAAAGGGAATTATGTAAAGTAGAAATTGTGTGGGGGAAATTTTTTTAGAAATGTTTCCCCCACCTCCCTTTTTAAAAACTCTTGATCGCGACTGCGTCACAAGGATTTTAAATTTTTTATTATATAAACTTAATATATTAAAATAAATTAATCCTCCATAAATATCAAGAGTTTTTTATATTTTTATTCCAGAATCGGTTGCACAATCGCTCCCGTTCTTTGAAGCGGGCAATCGTCATACGTGCCGTAGAAGTCGCAGTTGTTGTCCATCCACGTTGTGAACCGATAAAGCTCGGACGGCGTGAGGGTTACTCCGTAGTGATTCGACTTCAACACTGTAAACAACGGACTACGATTGGAACCAAATTTTCCTGGGAAGGTCTGCGGTTCCGTCCACGTAGCATCGTCATAGTAGAAACAATATCGACGCAAATTCTCATAAGATGTGAAGAAATGCTGATTCGGGTCATTTCCACGACGCAGGTCGAGAGTCTTCGCCTTATCCATCTGTTCACGCGGAATATTCAGACGGGTCAGCGTATTCTCGTCCGTTTCCGCTCCAGAGTGACATGAAACACACCGTTCATTCAGAATCGGTTGAATTAAACGACCGTAATTGAACGGATTCGTGCCGTCTGGGTCAGGCATAATGGTACTCGGAGCGCGACGCATGGCGGAAGGAGCAGGACGGTTCGACATGCCGGAGTGTCGGTTTTCGTGGCAACCTTGGCACATTAACTGCTCGCCCTCATGGACATAAGTCGCACTTCTCATACTCTGAACGGCAACACCATTTGCGTCAAGTGCTTGGAAGTAAACCGGAATATTAACCGGCATGGTGAAGAACGCACTTCCGTCCGGTTCGACAGGGACTGTCCCCAAAATCTTTCGCGCACCCTTCTGATTTCCGTAACCAATCGCCGGAACGTGAGCATACGGATTCGTTTTCGGCAGGAGCTGAACAATACGGAGTTTTTTGATTTCCACCGTCTTGTCATTCTCATCTTTCGGGAACGGGAACATGGAGTCATACACATTCATCAACCCAACCGTCGCTGTTTTCGGCAGTTTCGCAGGGTCTTGCGGTACAAATTTCTCGCCCGGTGCCAACGGTTTTCCAACCATCGTCAGGTGCGGTACGATATTCTGACGTGTACGTGAACGAACCGGAATCACGTCTCGGCACGAAATCTTTGCGTCACGGTACAGGAGCGTCCGGTTGCCGAATTCATCCAACAGATACACCCCGTAATTATTTGCCGGTCCTGCGTCGGCTTTCGAGAACGGGTCATAAATGCAGAGGAAAAACTGTTCCGACAACGCACGACACGTTCCGTAATTCTGCGGGTCGCGGTGTGGCTGAAGCTCGGATTCCATGTAACGTTGGTCAGGTGTGATTCTCCGAACCTGTCCCGCTTCATTATCGTCCGGAATCGTCGTGTCAATCATAATTAACGCTCCGTAATGTTGTGCGTGATGTCCGGTCGCCGTGGCCGTCAACTTACTGGAACCCGGAATCGGATGGATGTCACACTCAAAATGCGGTCGGTTATGCTGATACTTGTCGTAATTTCCCTGAATCACGCGTGGGTCACGTCCATCCGGTGTCGTAATCCACGGGTGGTGCGCCTGATTAAAACCACGGTCAACATAGTCCCAGCGCGTGTAAATTACCATTCCCTGATGGTCGATATCCGGTTGCCACTCGTTTGTTTCGTGTGGAGAGAGCATCACAATATCCGTTCCGTCTGCATTCATCGAGTGTAGCGTGTAACACGGTACCGGGCGTCCGTGGCAACGTCCGTAACCACCACGACGTTCGGATATGAACACGATTCTTCCGTTCGGCATGTAGCACGGGTCGATGTCGTTAAACGCGCCATCCGTGAGCTGAACCAAATTGGAACCTTTTCCTGTTTCCGGGGCAAACTGAACCTTAAAAATGTGGTAACAGTTATCTTCCGTCCATGTATAAGTATGTCTCGGATTACTCGTATCCGTTGCGGAGAAGAGAATTTCCCGTCCATCGTACGACAGTTCCGGAGAGAGAAACGCCCAGGTTTCGTCGAGTTCCCGTCCCTGATAACGTCCATTCTGGATTTTCAGACCTTCCAGCACATTCACAAGTTCCGGATTTTTAGTAAACGCATTTTTCAGCACGTAAAGTCCACCACCAGCACGTCCGTGAAAACCGAAAAACTGGTCACACATGTGGTTTCCCTGCATTTCCGGTTCCGGATTATAGTGACGTTTAATAAAGAGCAGGTGTTTAAAGTTCAGAAGCGCATTTTTCCGCGCAATCCGACTCCGTAGGTCGGTTACTTTATTGAAAATCTCTCGGCGTTTTTCGATTTCCGCAGGTTCTACTTTCTCGGCTTGTGTCGTCAGTGTCTCCAATTCCGCCTTTTCAGCGTTCAGATTCGGACCATTTTCCTGTTTTTCCAGTGCATCAACGAGTAACGGAACGCGACGCAGAACCATATCCAGTGGGTCACGGTCGGTATCCATCAGCGTACTCGCTTCATGGAGAGCCTCTTTCTTCACGTGGTCTTGCATTCCTTCACGAATTTGACGAGAGAGCGACAACCATTCACAGGCGTTTTCGTCCATTCGGTCAATTTCGTTTCCGTCATCATCAACGAGTCCCGTCCCGAACGGCGCGGTATACGGAACCTTTCCTGAACCCGTATCTTCATAAGTCAGTTTCGCTTCCGCCCAGTCCTGATGGTCATGTCCATAACCTTCCGGGAGGGTGTCGCAGTGGAGACGTAAAACGGAGAGACCCGTAATATCTACGTCAATCCGCTTCGCATCCTGTTTTCCGACCATTGCGTCAGAGCGCCAGAGAATCTTTCCTTTATCGCCATAAACGATAAATTCAGCGTGTCCCTGACCGTTGGTTTCATCATCAATTCCGACCCACGCGGTGAATCGTTTTCCATTCTTTTCTGGAATTCTGATGAAGATGTCTCCCGGAGCATGATGACCGACGCCACGCTCGAATTTCCGACCGTTAATTGCCATTGGTGCACCGTTAATCGAAAGATTCGCGATAGTCTGCTTCCAGCCACTTGTTGTAACAGATAAATCCATCTCATCGAGCCAAAGTTCCTTTTCAGCCGCCAAAACGACTGTCGGAAGTATACAGAATAATAGGAATAATACAATAAACTTTCTAAACATAGTAGGTCTCCATTTTTGGGGGGGGAATTTTTTATGTATTTTATAATTATACCAGAATTTTTCTGAAATACAAGACCGTCCCCGAAAAAAAAGAAAAATTTCCCATTCTCACAAATGTTTAAAGGAAACGCGGATTAAGTTACCATTATAAAACGAGAAATTTTTTGAAACGGAATAAAGTGAGTTTTTAGGTTAAACACATTACGCAAGATTCCACCCTGTCGGGAGGAACTTGCTACCCGAAATGTCGTTGCGCTCGTGGGAGAGACCATTTTTGCAAAATAGGTTTCTCCCAGCCCCTCTTCCAAAAA
>JAUNAI010000027.1 GCA_030527705.1 Planctomycetia bacterium
AGCAAGCGTTCGCAGAACGCGATTAAAAGTTTTTTTGGAATTTTTTAATCCCGACGCAACCTGAAATCTCGCTTCACCGTCGTTACGCGTTGCGAAACGACTTGTGGAAGGACCCCCCAACGAGATTCGATAATTTAACCGTTTTCAGGTCTGGGAGACAACATTTTGAATGTTGTCTCCCAGACCGTACCACAAAAAATTTCAAAAACTTCTTTGTAGCAACTGCGTCGCAAGTATTTAATCAGTGTTTCCTTAAGATTATCCAGCCCGTTATTAAAAAGATAGTCTGTCGAAAACCAAAAAGTGATTCTTTACGTATTCTATACCATTTCACTTGCGTATTCTTGACACAAGTTGCAGGGTTTTATCGATTTTAACGACAAATAAGCGGAAAATTCGCAGTTTTAGATTGGATAAAATAGCGAATGTATTGCAATTATATAAAATCGTGGTATAATGGAAAGGTAAAACTATAAAGTAAAATTTGCAGAGTGGGGGCTTTGCGTCAATTTCTAAATACGGGAAGTCCGCGTAAGCTCTGCAAGCAGTTCACCCGAAATTTGGTAGGGATGAGAAAATATGAGTAATTCCGAATTTGAGAATCTTCCCGGTGGGAAATCGTCCGGGACTTCTAGCTCCGGCGGCGGTAAGAGCGGGGGTTGGCGGGGACTAGTGATGGCCTCGGCTGGACTTTCAACCGTAACCGCGATTGTGTTGCTCGTCTACGGTCTGCGTATTTATGGCTCGGGGTCCATGCTCATGACAGTAATGGGCATTCAGTTCGCGCTGATTGCGGTGACCTCTTTTTTGGTACTTCATGCAGGAAAACTGCGTGATAAACTGGCGGAAGTCCGCGCGTGGAAACGGCCGGAGTGGGGAAATAATGTCGAAAATCCCTACGAGATTGAGTTCGATCAGGCGAAAGTGATTCACTTTCTGCTTTTAGGTATTTTGCCGACGGTTGCGCTAGGTGGTTTCGCGCTTTATGCACTTCTGAAATGGACGTTCCCGGTCGAAAATCTGCGACTGGTTCCGGAAGGTCAGACGGTATTGATTGCGATTCTGGCGATGACGTGCAGTATCGTGTGGCTGGTCATGGCGCGGTCGTTCGACGCGATTGCGACGGAGGAGCAGGGGACGTCACGCGAGTTGCCAGAAGCAAGTTCCATGATGGAAGCGGCGTGGGAAGCGTGTTGGTCGATGGCGTTTTGGGCGGGCGTCATGCTGTTACGCTCATTTTTGACGTGGCCGGAAACTGCGTTGTGTATTTTCTTTCTGGGGTGGATTTTATTCGTTTCAGTCGAGCAGCTCTGTCGGCTTTTCTCGGGCTGGATGACGACGAAAGCGACCCAGGAAACGTTCCGGTCACCGACGGAAGTGTTCTTGCGCTACATGGTTTTCGTGCGTGGAAACCCGATTAAGAGCTTCTTCTTCACCATGGAGCAGAAGTGGGGCGTCAGTTTCCGTTCTTCGTGGTCGATCCGTTTTGTCGCGCGTGCGATGGTGCCGGCGATCGTGATGGTTTTCCTGATGGCGTGGGGACTGTCGAGTCTGTATGTCGTGCGTCTGGATGAGTTCGGCGTGCGGAAAGACTGTGGGAAAATCTGTCATGAGATTATGGAACCGGGAATTCATCTGAAATTGCCGTATCCCTTCGGAACGGTGATGTCGTATCCGGTGAAGAAGATTTCCATGCTCCCAATCGGTTATGAAAGAACGACGGCGTCGGAATATTCTTATATCTGGACGAAAGAACACGGAACGGAATTCGAGATTCCGCTGAATCAGGAAGAATCGTTCGTCGTGAACGCGATGGTTCAGTATAAAATCAAGGAAGATCCGGAAGGGTTCTTTAATTATGTGAAAAAGTGTCAGAATCCGAATGATGTGGTTTCGGAATTCGCTTACCGAGCGTTGGTGGACGCGACGATGGGACGGTCGATGGAGTACGTTATGAGCGTGGACCGCGCGGAATTCGCGAATGAACTGGCTACGCGATTACAGAATCAGTTGGACCGCGAGGAAATTGGAATTCAGGTGCTGGAAGTTTCTCTTCTGAATCTTCATCCGCCGGTTGCTGCCGCGAAAAACTATCTGGAAGTGCTCTCGGCTGAGATTCGACAGGATAGTGCACTTTATCAGGCACGAGAAAGTGGAATCTGCCTCCAGTACGACGCAGAAGTTCAGGCAGCTCTGGGAATCGCACAAGCGAAAGTGAACGGAATCGCGAAAGTTCAGGCAGCGCGAAGTGAAACAGCTGGCGTTCTGTCAGCTTACGAAACGTATAAAGTGAATCCGGATTGTTACCGATTCCAGTATTGGCTCGATAACGCGGAAAGTGTACTGGCAGATAAACGGCTGGTTCTCGTAGATGAGTCGATTGAGGTTTTCCTCGACACGCAGAAAAATCCGGGAACGAGTGGAACGTCGCGTGCGGTTTTAAATAATGCGCGGTAGAAAAAAAGAGAAAATAAAATCCCTGCGACATAGTCGCGAACAAAAGTTTTTTGAAAGAGAGGTCTGGGAAAGAAACAATTTTTCAAAAATGTTTCTCTTCCCACGGATGTAAACCCGAGATGGGTAACGTAGATTCCTCCGAGTTACTCGATGGAATCGGGCGTTGGTGTTTAGCCTAAAGCCCCATGCTCTTAAGCAGGGAGTATTCAACAACGAATAAAATAAAAATTTAATCATAAATGGAGTTTTTTCATGTCGCACCATCATCACGGTCATAGTCATGGTCATTCGCATGGTCATCATCACGACGGGGAGAACAAGCTGTCGTGGAAGACGTATATTTTCCGTATCTTCCTGTCGTTATTCATCATTACGATTGTGTTGGGTTACGGAATGACCTATCAGGTTTCCGAGTATGAAAACGCGGTCGTTACGCGATTTGACCGACCGTTGGAGCCGGTTACAACAACGCCGGGGTTACATTATAAATTGCCGTGGCCGATCGACCAGACGCGAATTGTCGATATGCGGAAGCGGATTTACGAGACGCCGCATGTGTCGAATCAGACGAAAGATGATAAAACGGTTATTCTGAAAACCTACATGATTTGGCGTGTCAGCGACGCTCTGAAATTTATCCGTGCATTCGGTGGTGACGTAACGGCTGCGGAGAAGAACTTGGAATCGTCCATTATCGGTCTGAAAAACCCAGTTCTCGGTGATTATCCCATGTCGGCACTCATTTCCACGAGCGGTTCCGAAGTGAAAATCTCGGAAATCGAAAAACGGATCTGTGACGCAGTAAATGAAGTGTTACAAGAAAAAGATTCCGGGATTGAAGTCCTGCAGATTGGTATTAAACGCATTTCTCTTCCGGAAGTGAACATGAAGGATATCGTCGAGAAAATGCGTAAAAACCGTGACGTGGCGGTGAATAAGATTACGCAGGAAGGAAACCGCGACGTGAAGGCGATTCAGGTTCAAGCGGAAGTTGACGCACAGCGGATTATCGCGGAAGGTATTAACGAAGAAGCGAAAATTACTCAGCAAGCAGACCGTGAAGCGATGATGATTACGGCGCAGATTCACCAACTGGAACCGGAATTTTATGAGTTCTGGAAGACGATGAACACGATTCGCAGAACAATTGGTACGCAGACTACGCTGATTCTGAAGCATGACAGTAACGTATTCCGTCCACTGTTCGAGATGCCGAAATGGACCCAGACGAGTACGGCTTCCGCAGCAAATATTCAGGCAGCGGAGGAACTGCTACGCCAGAGTGAGAAGAAAATCAGTGAACCGATGACGAATCTTGGTACGCCGAGTGTTCCAGCTCAGCCTCTTACTCCGGCTGAAAACGCTCCGGCTCCGGTGGCGACTCCGGCTGAAAATGCTCCGGTAACTCCAGCGCAGACTGCTCCGGTAGCGTTACCAACACTCGGTGGTGGCGGAATTCAGGCGATTCTGGGTAATCATTAATTGGGAGATTGAATCATGGCACAGAGAAAACCAGGAAAAGTCGTCTTCCAGGGAATAGAGTCCGGAATGAAGGTCTTTCGCTGGATGGTGCTGGTCCTTGTGGTCCTTTTTGCGGTCTCAGGATTGGCGAAAGTCCAGCCGACACACGTCGGTATTCTGACGCGATTCGGAAAGTTAGTCCCGGTTGGTCCCGGAAATTATATCCATGAGCCGGGTTTCGTTCTTGCATGTCCGTTTCCGATTGACCAGCTGATTCAGATTCCGAAAGGTTTAGAACAGCAGATTGAAGTGACAAACGTCTGGGCGGCACTCGACGATAAAGAATTTAACGATGATATTGACCCGACGATTGAGGGTTACTGTCTCACGGCGGAAAATGACGTGATTCAGGTGAAAGTCGTAGTAAAATATTACATTTCTGACCCGGTTGAACATGAATTTAATATGATTGACCAGAAAGGGTTCCTCGATTCTATGACGGTTGCCGCCCTGACGGAGAGTATTGCATCATGGAAATTCGATGAAGTTCAGCACATGAATCGTGAAGTGACCGTGACGGTTCCACAAGTTGTGAATGGACAGGAGAAAATGGTGACGGAAACGCGGAAAGAGACGCTGGATGAAATCGTCGTGAAGAATCTTCAGGACCGACTTGACCGCGTGGGAAATCCGGAAACGGGCCGGAGCGCGATTCGAATCAGTAATGTTGATTTCGTGGATGTCCATCATCTCCGCCATGTAAAAGCGGAATTTGAGGCGAAACAGACCGCAGAAATCGCAGTTCAGGTTGCTAAAGATGAAGCGTTAAAACAGGCGGACCGTCTGCGAACCAACGCGCAGATTGACGCGACCCAGCGAATCAAGAATGCGAATATTTACCGTCGTCAGGTCTTAGCGAACACGATTCGGGATGCGCGGGAGTTTTTACCGCGACTTCAGGAATTTTCCGACGCGCCGGAATATGTCTGGCAGCGTGAATATATGAACACGATGGAAGAGGTTTGGACGAACCTCGGCGAGTTGAAATTCGTGCCTGCGAATTCCAGAGTGGTACTTCAGGATGAACAGGAGGGCGAACAGAAATGAGTCAGAATTTTGCGAATCCACTTTCCAGCAGAATGCATAATTTAGATGTTCCACTGACGCTCATGGAACGGTTTAAAATCGTCGTGCGTCTTGGTTCTGCCATGCTTGCCGGCGGACTGTTGATTGTCGGTCTTCTGGAATGGAAAGTTTTCGAGATGGAAGTCGTCGGTAACCTGATTATCGCGATTGCGTCGCTGATCGTCTCTCTTCCGATTTTCATTACGGCCATTTACGGTATTTTTACCCGTGATGCCGACGCTCACGCGATGATGGAACAGCTTGTCGCGCTCGCGACGCTCGCCGCCATGATGAATCAGGAATTCGTGGTCGCCACGCTGATTCCGATTATCATGAACCTCGGACACTTTCTGGAGGAACGGAGTATTCTCGGTGCTCAAGCTGCGATTGACGGGCTGAAAACGTTACAGGCGCGGACGGCAGTACTTCTGAACGCGGACGGAACGGAAACGGACGTGGAACCGGAATCGTTGAAGATTGATGATGTGATTCTCGTGCGTCCCGGTGACATTATCGCGGCGGACGGTGAAATCGTGGAAGGTGTCTCGACGATCGACCAGTCATCAATTACGGGTGAATCGTTACCGGAAGATGTAACGGTCGGGAAGAACGTTTTTGCTGGTACGATTAACATGACGGGCGTTCTGAAAATTCGCGTGACGAAAACGGGTGATAAAACCGCGATTGGGCGTGTTATGGAACTTCTGCAGGACGCGGAAGGGGCGAAAACCCCGGTAATGAAGCTGATTGAGAAGTACGCGACGTATTATATTCCAATTATTTTGACCGTGGCAGGCGTCGTGTTGTTCCTTACTCGCGACATTGACCGCGCGATGGCAGTTCTCGTGGTCGGTTGCCCCGGCGCGTTGGTTTTAGCAGGTCCAACGGCGATGATTGCAGCTCTCGCAGCTGCGTCGAAACTCGGTATTTTGATTAAAAACACCCGATTTTTGGAAGCGCTTGTCGGAATCGACACGGTCGTCCTCGACAAAACGGGAACGGTCACGATTGGACATCTTCAGCTTTCCAGCATGGTTCTGAAGGAGGCCACTTCGGAAAAAGAGTTGATGGTGGAAGCGATTCGCTGCGCGTCCGGTTCCCGACATCCCGCGTCGAAAGCGATTGTGAAAGCCGCCCAAGACCGCGACGTGACGATGCTCACGCCACCGAGTGCCGCGATTCAGGAAGTTCCTGGTAAGGGCGTTTTACTGCAGGAAACGTCGGAAACGTCTTATCTTGGGCGACTTGCGTGGCTGAAAGATGAAGGTTTCGACATTTCGGGCTGTGACGAGCTGATTCCGGAAAACTTCATTGGCACGACGGTCTGGCTTGCGCGTCGGTTACAGGATGATAACGGTAATACACGTAATGAAATTGCTGGCTGTTTCCTCATGGCGGACCGTCCACGACCGGAAGCGTGTGAAGCGATTCAGGAAATGCGCGATCTTGGCGTGGAACGGTGTGTTCTGCTGACCGGTGACCGTCGTGCAACGGCTGAAGAAATCGGTCGGTTCCTGAATATGGATCAGGTTATCGCAGAAGTACTTCCCTCACAGAAACTAGACGTTGTGGCAGCGGAAAAGGCGGCTGGACGTTCCGTGATGATGGTCGGCGACGGTGTGAATGACGCGCCCGCGCTCGCAAGCGGTGACGTCGGTATCGCGTTGGGTGCCGCAGCCAGTGATATTGCGCTTCAGAGTGCCGACATCGCATTGATGACGAGTGACTTGCGTCGGCTTCCGATGACGATTCACCTCGCACGCGCGACGCACATGACGATTCACGTGAACATTATCGTAGGTCTGGGGCTGACGCTCTTCTTCATCTGGCTAGCGTCGATGGGGATAATTAACTCACTGACTAGCGCGATTCTACATAACGTTGGTGAGGCGTTCGTGATTATAAATAGTGCTCGACTGCTGAAATTTCACGAGTAAAACTGTATAAAACGAATAAAATAAAACCGGGAAACCTCTCTATTTTAGGGAGGTTTTTCCATATTCAGGTGGATAAAAGCGAAAAAAAGCAAAATCCCCGTTGTATATTTTAGAAAAATCGTGTATAATGATGGGGATTGTTTTCAGTAACATAACTTAAACTCTTTTCCAGTACAAAAAAATATGGAATCCAATTACGACATTATCGTCATCGGCTCCGGTCTCGGAGGTATGACTGCGGCGAATATTTTAGCACGTGCGGGACACCGTGTGTTGCTGTGTGAACACCATTTTCAGCTCGGAGGTCTCGCGACGTGGTTCCGGCGGAAAGATGGAATCATTTTCGACATTTCTCTCCATGGTTTCCCCGTCGGAATGATTAAAAGTTGCCGTCGTTACTGGAATCGGGAAATTGCGGACTCCATCGTTCAGCTTCCCTCTATTCGATTCGATAATCCGATGTTCACGCTCGAAACGACCTTTAATCGGGAAGACTTCACGCGATTGCTAATTGAGAAATTCGGAATCGACGCGGAGACCGTCAACGCGTTCTTCGACAAGGCGAGGAGCATGACGTTCGTCGATGAGCAACAGATGACGACTCGGGAACTTTTCGAGGAATTCTTCCCCGGCCGGGATGATGTCGTACGTCTGCTGATGGAACCGATAACGTACGCGAATGGCTCAACGCTCGATGAACCGGCGATTACGTATGGTATCGTCTTCTCGAATTTCATGTCGAAAGGCGTTTTCACCTTCACCGGCGGAACGGACCGACTGGTGGAAATGATGACAGCAGAAATGAAGAAAAACGGTGTGGATATTGCTACTCGGACGCGCGTGGACAAGATTTTGGTCGAAAACGGAAAAGTCTGCGGTATCGAGGTGGGCGAAAAACGGATTACGGCAAAAGCGGTCCTTTCCAACTCGAATCTGAAGAGCACCATCTTTAACATGACCGGGCGTGAGCATTTCGAGCCGGAATTCGTGGAAAAAGCGGAACAGGTTCGGCTGAATAACTCCAGTTGTCAGGTTTACATGTCGCTGAAGCCGGGTGAGACGGTCGACGCGAGCGTGTGTGGCGACTTGCTCTTCACGTCGGTGGCTCCGAAATTCGACACGAAAATGTTGTTGAGCCGGAATATTACGAGTCGGACGTATTCGTTCTACTATCCGAAAACGCGGCCGGGCGTGAGTGACCGATACGCGATTGTGGCGAGTACCAACGCGAATTACGACGATTGGGCATCGCTGTCAGAGGAAGAATACGAGACCGCGAAAAAGGAGATGATCGAGGATACACTCAACGCGGTAGAAAAGTACGTACCGGGAATCCGTGAGAAATTGGACTGGGTGGAAGCGGCGACGCCGAAGACGTTTGAGCGTTACACGTTACACCAGATGGGAGCAAGTTTCGGGACGAAATTTGAGGGACTTGAGATTTCTCGTGGCCTTCCGAAACAGGTACCGGGCTTATACCACACTGGTAGTGTCGGCATCATCATGTCCGGCTGGCTTGGCGCAGTAAATTACGGCGTCATCGTCGCGAATGAGGTAGACGCGTTCGTGAGAAGCGCAGAGTAATAAAAATGGAACTGCGGAAGTGGTTTTCTTACTTCCGCAGTTCCATTTAAGAGACTGTTTTTAAGCGATTACTTCTCCGCGAGGAATTCCTCAATCAGATCGAACGCCGTTTCCAGTTCTTCCATGCTGTTCGCAAAAGAAAGACGCGCATAGCCCGGTGCTCCGAACGCGGAACCCATCACCGTAGCGACACCCTTCTTTTCAAGCAGTTCCAAACACCAGTCCGTGTCTGTTTCAATCATTTTTCCATCATATGTCCGACCGAGCTGTTCCGAAATATTCACGAAAGCGTAAAACGCACCACTCATTTTCGGGCAGGAAATGCCGTCGATGCTCTCAATCCGTTTCGTGACGTATTCCAGACGCTTCTCGAATTCCCGACGCATTTCTTCCACGCAGTCCTGAGAACCTTCCAGTGCCGCAACCGCCGCGTACTGTGAAATACTGCACGGATTGGAGGTTTCCTGACTCTGAAGATTCCCCATTTTCTTCGCAATATCCGCCGGAGCCATCGTCCAGCCGACACGCCAACCGGTCATAGCATACGTTTTCGACACACCGTTTACGAGAATCGTCCGTTCCATCAGATTCGGGCGAACCGTCGGGAAACTGACGAATTTATTTCCGCCATAAACGAGATTTTCATAAATTTCGTCCGCCAGAACCCACAGGTCTTTCTCAAGAACCACGTCCGCCAGTGCGCCAAGTTCCTCACCGCTGTACATGCTCCCCGTCGGATTGGAGGGACTGCAGAGAAGGAGGCATTTCGTTTTCGGTGTACATACTGCCCGAAGCTGTTCCGGAGTCAATTTAAAATCATTCGCCTGTTCCGTCTCCACAATGACCGGCACACCACCCGCCAGTTTCACCAACTCGGCATAACTCACCCAGTACGGTGCAGGAATCACCACTTCTTCACCCTCGTCAATCAACACGGTAAACGCATTGTGAAGGCAGTGTTTCGCTCCGTTGGAGACTGTGATGTTCGCTGGTGTATAATCCAGACCGTGACGGTCATTATAAAACTTACACACGGCCGACTTCAGTTCCGGAATACCTGACGCGACAGTATAACGCGTCTTACCTTCCTGCATGGCTTTCGCCGCAGCGTCGCAGATGTGTTTCGGCGTGTTAAAGTCCGGCTCACCAAGACTTAGGCTGATAACCTTACGCCCAGCGGCTTTCAGTTCTTTCGCTTTACTGGCCATCGCCAACGTAGCGGACGGCTCGAGTGCGGCAATTCGGCGAGAAAGATTCGACTGCATTATTTTCTCCATAAATCTGTGTCAACGGGAACCAACGATTCCAGAAACGATAGTAGACATACACACGTACATTATAACCGGAACTTCCGAATTGAAAAGAAGGGGGGGAGGAAATTTTTGGCATTTTTTCAGAAATTCTGACTTTTCAGGAGATTCTAAACTTTTCTACTTTCTCCTATATTCCATTATGATTCGACTCAAAAATTCAGGGAAGGGCATTCTTTCTGCTACAAGTTTCAGCATCGCGAGATGACAAAAAATGGAATTCTACAGTGTATCGGATATATACTGATTCCACTTGAAAATTCAAGATAGGGCGGCCCTTTCGGTAGTCATTTCTGCAATGTGAAATGACGGGAAAGTAAAATTTTATAGTGCGTCGGGGATAAAATTACTTGAAATTCTATTAAATCGCCCATAATATCCGGTCTCTTCATTATGGGCGACCTTTTTTCATGTTCCTACTTCACCAGATAAATCCGCGCTTCTGCAGGCGGCAGATTTACTGACACTCTCTCATCTTTCACGGTTTCCGACTTCTTCTCACCAGTTAGCGGATCGAGAATGAGCACGGAAGTGACATTTTTGCCGACGTTCATGGAACTCTGAAATTCATTTTCTGCCATATTCGCCAACACGAAAATTCGGTATCCGTCTCGTGCAAATTCTCCTACCAGAACCAGTTTCGCGTCCGTTGTAAATCGTGGCGGTAAATTTTCGCGGAAAGTCGCCAACTTCTCCGCATTTTCCGTCTCTTCCGGCATTAAAACCGTTCCGCCAGCGTTTCGGAAATCGTCGAGCATTTTTCGCGTTTCTTCCGGAAGCTGAACGCCCGCAGGAACCACGACCATTTCCACCTGCGACTGATTTCCGAACTGTAACGCCGCACGTTCAGAAACACGGTTAGGCGCGATTTTTGCCGACTGGAGCATCTCCGCGTCCGCCACGAAAAATGGAACCTGATTCACGGTCAGCATTTCGCCCAGCGCGTAGTAAGAGTGAATGATTTTCTGCATTCTTGGCGACTGGGAGTCAATCGTCAGTCGCTCGGCAATCGGCAGGTATTCTTCCTGTAAATCTCGTGCCGGATAATAGATGACCGCACGTTTTACGACATCCGCGTCACGCAGAATCGCATTCATCCGCCCAACATAATCGCAATATTTTCGGTGAACTTCATGCCCACGCGTCCAGATTCCGTAATAAAGCGTGAATTCCGTGCATCCGTGAATCATCTGCCACGCAGCAGTAAGCGTCATTTCCGAGAGCGTCGCGGTCCGTTTCAGGCTGAGAACTTCATGATGGTCGCTGATTTCCGTCATCATCAGTCGCTGACCGTTCATGATGTTCACCGACGCGGGATACACTGCCGTCCTCCAGCCGTAAAGTCCGATATGGCGCATGTTATTCAGGAAGTCCATCCCCGCGATGTGCATGGTTTTCGTCCCGGAAAAAACGTTCCCATACCCCGGCGTGTGGTACGCGAGATTCTCTTCATGGAGCGCGTGTCCGGAAGATGCTTTTCCTTCCGATTCGCACCATTTCTGGATTTTTGCCATGAATCGGTCATTATAGAGCGTACTGACCATCTCCCAGAACTGGACGCGGACTTTTCGGTCTTCCGCAGTGTCTCCCGTAAAGAGACTTTTTCGGACGGGGAGTAACTCTTCACCGTACATTTCGCGGTACACAGCCGGAAAATCATCACTCCACACCACTGTCGGCAGGTTCTTTTTCTCCGTATTCGGCTCGTCTTGCGTCCGTACTTTCAGATTAGGAATCACGCCCGTATTAAAAGCGTTGGTAGAAGGTTCATCAGTAAAAAACGCCTCCACCACGTCCCAGACGCCCGCCACTTTCAGTCGCTGTGCATACTGTCGGTGCGTCACGTCCAAAAAACGCTCCATCGCCGCGTCGTTCAGGACATTCGGATAACGCCGAACCGCGCAGTAATTATTCGTTGCGTGCGTGAACTCGAAACAGTCGCGGACCAAGAAAGGGTCTTCCCCGTTCTTTTCTCTTTCCGCGTCATACGCCAGTTCTTGTGCCTCGAATTCCGGATGTCCTTCCAGAACCAGACCGCCCGCCGCCGGACTGGGATAACCGTCTTCGTCGTAAATCCAGACGCGCAGACCGAGCCTTTTCGCTTCTGCAACAGTGTCAATGAGCGTTTTCCACTCTGTCTCGCCCTTCAGATAATTCGCACGTGCCACGTTGCAGACGATACCGCCCAGCCCACAGACATTCTTCATAAACGGCAACTGTCCAGTAATCTCATGTGCCGGGATTCCACCATGCACAATCTGCAACGGTCGGTTTTTTGCGGAGGGATTCTCCCACTCCGCGTCCCAGCTTTCCGCATTCACCGTGATTCCAGAAAATACGAATAGACAACAAAATACACACAACACACACCGCCAGAACGTCTTCTTTATCATGCTTGACTCCGATTTAAGGTAGGTAGGATATGGTAGGAATATGGAAAAAAGCCGTAAATGGATTCTCCACGGCTTTTAATTGTTCGTTTACGGAATGGTAGAGGTCTTCAAAAATCGTTTTTAGGAGGTGATAAGCGTCCACGTCAATAAAAATCGCGCATACGCGATCCGTTCCAGAGAGACTGTTAACATAAATTGCCGATTAAGAAATTATCAATCGGCAATTCGACTCCGCCACTGTCGGCGTTCACTACCACTGTCGGTGTTCACTACCACTGTCGGTACTCCTCATAACCTCCCCTAATCGGAGAGGCTGAGGATATTCGGTACTTGCATTCCAACAACGGTGACGCGGAACATTTCATTTAAAAACGAAATGAAGATTCTCAGATAACCGCCAGTTCATATTCCTTCTTCAGGAATGCAAGAGCTTTCGGAATTTCGACTTCACGGTCGCCACGGACACCGCATTCGAACGAACACGGACCGGTATAACCGATGTATTTCAGACCGCGGAAACCTTCCACGAAACGGCTCTTATTCTGTCCCGGAATCGTACGACGCGGATCGGAAACGCCGCCAGCGAGGTGGACGTGGCTCAACAGTTTACCACCAGAAATGAATGCACCCATCATGTCGGTTTCTTCGATACTCATGTGATAGAAGTCCCCCATAACGGTCATACCGCATTTTTTCGAGGAAAGTTCATTAATGTCGCGCGCAATCGCTGCACCGTCCGCGACCTGGCGAAGGAAGTACGCTTCACCACGATTCAACGGTTCAAAAATAATCGTCGTGCCACATTCCGCCGCGAAATCTGCGAGTGCCGGGAAATCATCGAGGAGCATCTTACGCATTTCCTGATTCGTAAGCGGACTCTGACCGTTGAATGCCGGGACGTAAATAACACCCGTACAACCGACGATACCAGCACCTTCAAGGACCTTCTTCAGGTCGTCCGTCCCCTTCTGTTTCCGTTCTTTATCGAAACTCATCAGGTCGCCATTATGGGAACCCCAGCAGACGGCGGACGGAATGAGCCCTGCATCCGCAATCTGCTGTTTAATTTTCTTCGCTTCATCGAGGTTCGCGACGTTTCCACCCAACTCGACCGCTTCCATGCCCCACGCCTTCATTTTGGCGAGTTTTTCTTCCATGGAACCACCCGGAATAATACCCAGCTGGGAACCGAGGCACAGACGCGCACTCTGCTGTTTATCCGCGCTTTTACCGTCGTAGGTGCTGTCCGTCACTTCGGCTTTTACTTCGACATTGGTCATGGCCAACGCCGCAGCCGCAACGCCCGCAGCAAGAAATTCACGTCGTTTCATGTTTCTTGTTCTCCTTCTGATAGGATTCTGAGGTTAATTTAGGTAGGTCGGGGAGCTTCTCCCCATTTATTATTTACACTATTTTAATCGGTTATCGGAAAAAAATCAAGGGAAACACCCAAGTTTTTCCTATTTTTTTCGGAAATTTCGGAATTTTATCACACAACTGCGAGTTCCCATTCACGTTTCAGAAACGTAATCGCTTTCGGAATCTCGATTTCCCGGTCACCACGCACGCCGCACTCGAAAGAGCAGTATGCGTTGTAGCCGATGTATTTCAGACCGCGAAAACCCTCAACATACCGACTTTTATTCTGTCCTGGAATGGACCGGACCGGGTCAGAAAGCCCACCGGCAAGATGAACGTGTGCGAGGTACTTACCACCAGAGATAAACGCCCCCATCATGTCGGTTTCTTCGATACTCATATGATAAAAATCACCCATGACCTTCATTCCATCTGAGTTAATATCCCGACAGATTGCAGCACCGTCCGACACCCGGCATAAAAACGTCGATTCCCTCCGATTCAGCGGCTCAAAAACGATGCACGTTTTGTGCTCCAACGCGAATTCCGCCAGAGGGTGAAGAACGTCAACGAGCCGAGCACGGATGCTCTGATTCGTTTCACCATCTTTCGGTGCACCAAAAAGCGGAACGTACAGCATTCCAGCACACCCCACACGTCCCGCAGCCTCCAACTTACGCTTCATGGAATCAATTCCGAGTTGCCGCTGTTCCGGATTTGGCGAGATGATATTCCCTGGATTTACGCCGAAATTCGTCATCGCAGCGACCAGTCCGGCATTCGCCAACGCCATACGGATTTCGTCCTCGCGACCATAAAGAGGCACGTTCACTTCTGCGCCCTCGATGCCCCAGGACTTCATTTTTGCGAACTTTTCTTCCAGATCCTTTCCCGGAATGACTTCCATCCGTGAGCATATCCGCAAGTTAGCTTTCGCGCTCTGATTCGCGCTTTTCCCATCAAACTTCGCGTCGGTCACTTCATGTTCTTTCATATTTTCTCCTGAAATTTTGGGGTGGGAGGCTTCCTTTTTTATTTCTATAGTAGTTGCTGATTAACGGGGAGGCGACACGTCTCGCGTCGCTAAAGTGGGTAAAAACGGTAAATTTTAGGAAATAAATCTTTCCCAAATCACGCAATGTATTATAATTGGGCCATAAAACGCTTATTATTTTTTGCGGACGAGACGTCCGCGTATCCAGTGTAACTTAATCAGCGCATCCTTAAGGAGGCGTTGACTAAAAATAAAACCCGTAATATAGAATATCGATATCTTCATTACGGGTAGATAAACCATTTCATTACCGCAACAACTCCTCTACCATCTCCAGTAGAACCTTCTCGCCGAACGGGTCAAGACGGAGTTCCGACCAACGGAGCGTTTTCACATCGGAGAAGAGGAACGGAAGGAAAAGATATTCCGGTGCCCAGACCGTCCGTCCACATTTCGCCGCGACGCAGAATGTCTCCGTTCCGTTATCCAGCCACGCAAGTGGTATGACTTCCGACACTGTTTCTCGCGCAGTTTCTGACGTATTTTCAGCCTTATTTTCCGGTATTTCAACGCTCCAGATACACGCAGGTTTACAGAAACCGTCAAAATTCGGATTTCGTACCAGCGGATACGGCGACGCGCTCAACCGTTCCATTTCGGGTGCGAACGTAACGGACATTTTCCCCCACAGTTCCTCATTCTGAATCCCCCATTTTACCGAGACGGGAATCTCATGGTTTTCGCGCCGTTTCAGATAGGGGGTCATGCCAGTCAGTTTTTTCGGGTCCATTCCCGCAACGTAAAACAGCTTTCCGCCGCATTCCGTATATCGCTGAATCGTTGCCGCAATTTCGTCGGAAATTCTGCACCGTCCCGCAAAAATCAGCAGAATCGGCATCTCTTTCGGGTCGGGCAGTTCCTCCGTTTCCATCTTCCAGAACGACACACCGCGTACCGCGTAACCGTTATCCCGCAGAGTGCGACCGGCACTGGCGACGAGCATTTTCCCGACGTATGACAGTGCCCGAACGTGAAACGACCCGAACGGTTCACAGACCAGCCCGACCGTAGCTTTCGGATTCTCTGGGTTCAGACTTTCATCAAAAATCCCCGCGTAAACCTCCTGTGTGACCGGATTTCCCTGCCGACGACGCGTCGCCTCCCGATTCGCAATTTCGTCCAGCATTTTCGGCGTAAATTCTTCCGTATTTTCACCATTTTTTGCGAATTCCCACGCGGTATACGTCATATCCAGCAACGACGCAATCTGCGCAACGACGATTTTTTCCATCGCGGTTTCTGACTCTTCCGGCGTTCCGAACGCAATTTGCACCTCGATTTCCGCTGAAATTTCCGCCTGCAGGTAACAGTCCATCGCCATTTCGTAGACCGATTCCGTAAACGTTTCCGCTATTTTCCGTGGCTGATACGTCACGAACCGTTCCCGAAACTTGTCGGCAAGTCGCTCCGTCAGACGAAATTCACACGAATTTTTAATCCCGTAATCCACCCCGTCAAAATGCGAATACGTCGTAAATTGCAGTATCGGCGTGTGATTCACCGCGCCCTGATCCGAGACAGAATGACTTAACACTGACAGGTAAAACGCAGCTTTTTTTGTGTCTTTCTGCTGAAACGCTCTGTGTAACATCACGTACGTCGCCGCCCGCCCGGTATGACCGTGGAGCCAGTTACTACTATCATATCCGAACGCCCGCAAAAGAGCCTCGTCCTCCGCTCCGACAATCTCGCCGGTCTCCTCCAGCGTCTTGTTCGGCATGTCAGGATAATGACAGTATTTCCTCATCAGTGTCATATCCTCTTCCGAGAAAAACGCCTTCACCTCCGCCGGCAAGTATTCTTTCAGCGTTTCCACGACCGCATCATGTCCCCCACCCCACGCCAACGCAACACCCGGAAAAAACGCGAGCAGGATGAAAAACAGAAAACTAAAACCGAAACGTCGATTCATCTTTTTATCCTTTTATCCTTTTATCCTTTTTATAAATCAGGTTTTCCCAAAAAAGGCGACTTTCAATCACTCCGCAACGAACCGGATATTATGCTCTTTCGCGTACTTTTCCGCCTCGGAGCCAGGGTTTCCGTAAATGGTGAAATCCGGGCTATCATTCTTGCCGGGAAAAATGTTACGCCCTATTTGGGTTACACTGGCGGGAATGTGAATCGACTTTAACTTGGGACATCCGTAAAACGCAGTCGATTTGATTGTTGCAACACTTTCCGAAATTGTAACGAATTCTTCCGAGGATAAATGTTCCCGCGATATATCAAATAATCTGCTACAAACACCGTAAAACGCCCGATTCTCCATCGGAGTCAACTGATCATTTTGAAGCACTTTATCCAAAAACGCGGTCAGTTTCGGAAAAAGAGCGAGCGCCTCCAGCTCGATAGTCTCCCGCCTCCGGTCACATTCCTTCAGCTTCTCCAACCGCCACGGGTGCTGGTCCCGGAAAGGTATCAGATAACTCCGCGTATTGCTGTGCGAATAAGTCAGTTGGCTGTTAAGATTACAGTGTATCTGGTCGAAATTATCATAACGGTCATACCAGAACGCGTCCGGCGCGATCTCCCAATACTTGAAAACCTCCACGCACCGCTGGCGGAGTTCTTCCAGCTCGCCCTCCAGACCGGGATTGGCTTCGGGGCTGAAATCCGGAATCGTGGGCGGTGTGAATTCCAGCTCGATTCCCATTTTTTTGAGGGCCGGAGAGGTGGAACTTCCTCTGTTTCCCTGCGCGTTTACGGTCGGTGTCAGAAACGCGAAAATCAAGGTGAGAAATAAGAAAATACGATATTGGGCAGTAGGTCTCATGGTAGCGTCCTTGATAAAAGAAATCTCCCCTAATCTGAACATCTCATATCCAACGGTATATGAAATAACTAAATTAGGGGAGGTTAGGGTGTCATATTACATCATGCCACGATACTTTTTCGCACGAGTTACGAGTCCTTGATCCGTACATTTCTCAATCACAATATCAAGTCCCGGACGGAAAAAGTCGGCATTCGGACGACGCAGATTGTCATGGTGCGCCAAATCAATGAACGCACGGTACGCATCCTGTACCAGTTCCGGATCGTTGAAGAAGCTCTGCGCAAATTTCGCGCTGTCCACGGTACGAATCGCATTCAAACGGCTGAGAACCAGTTTTTTCTCGTCAATTCGCGTCGCACGGCTAAACGCTTCTTTCAGCATCGCCAGCTTTTCACGGTCGCCCGCCCGAATTCCAATCTTGTCGTTCGGCAACGAAACAACACGGATATACGCACGCAACGCCGCGATTTTCTGCTCATCGGTGTACCCTGCAGTAGCGTCTACAATCGCTAGCATCTTCTCCGCCTGTTTCGCGTTGGGCAAGTTGCTCAAGCCACGGAGCGCCATGTCACGGTATTCCGCTTTTTTCAGGTTTTCGTCGATAATCTGCCACGCGCGTTCATCACCAATACGTCCCAGAAGCGGAAGAATCACGTTCAGATCACGTTCTTTCGTCAGAACCGGCGCGGAATCGCCACCACAGACCGCCACAATCCGCCTTTCCGCGTCGTCACGCTCACGTCCCGGCGCGAAAAGTCCCAGCGTATCCACGAGTGCTGGAATGTCCTCTTTCGTCGCAATAACCGACGCGAAGTCCATCAGTCGGCCACGGTCCGCGCATTTTTCCTGACTCATACGCGCCATAATCGGTGCCATTACGTCCACACGGCGATTCGCCAGAATCTCCATGACGGCGCTGAAAACGTTATTATCTTCAGAACCCGTATATTTCAGCAATTCCGCGTCGAAACCGTCCGCTTCGATAAGTCCAGCCACGCGAATCGCTAAACCACGGTCGAACTGCAGGCAATCGCCCAACAGAAGCGGAATGTCTTTCGTACTTCCGAGCTTTTCCAACGCCAGAATTCCTTCACGACGCAGAGCGTCCGCATCTTCACCTTCCGCGGAAATCGCCTCAATCGCATACTGTGCGTATTTCCGGTCGCCACGAACGGTCAGAGAGGCTAGGGTGAGGATTTTTTTCTCAACCGAGAATGACGCGTAATCTTTTAGATACTTTTCCACTTCCGCGTCCGACACGTACGGCAACGCCTGCGGGAACTCGGTTTCTACCGCGCAAGAGATGTCCTGCGTGCGCTGAGCCAACGCACTCTGAATCCGCTGTTTATCCGCGTCGTCTGCTTTTTCCGCGGCGTTTTTGAGTACGTCAACCGCTTTCTGTCCCGGAATCGTGGAGATGGTGCGAATCGCTTCGTCACGCAGTGTATATTCCTGGGAAGTCAGAAACGGAGCCAGCGTCGGAATATCCGCTTCATTTCCAATCCACTGGAACTGTTTAATCATCCAGACTTTCACGTCCGCCGGTACACCGTCCGTAGCGAGAACGTCTTTCATCTGCGCCTTAATACTTGCGGAATCCGCGCCCGGCGCCGACATCTGATGACAGATTAACTGCCACGCTTTATAAGCGTCTTCATGCGGTCCGGGACGGTGAGCGCGCGCCGACTCGAACGTACTTCCGTTATCGTTCGCCTGAGCTGGACCGTTCACCATCGCATCGAGATAGTCCGCGAGTTTCGGGTCATTATTCTGAGCATTCACGGTCGTGACGCAGAGAAAAAGCCCAAGTGTCAGAAGGGAAAGGAAGGAAATTGTTTTTTTCATGCACTAATCCTTTTTATTTAAATTTTACTTGAAGGAAATTATAAAGCTAATATATCTTATACCCGATACACTGTGAAAATCCGTTTTTCCGCGTCGCCACCCAATTAAAATTTAAGGTGGTAGGTATAAATCAAAATTTATTGGTAATGGTATCCAATGTATACCAATCATTATCCTATCGCTATTTATAGCGTTGCTCAGCGAATATGTCATCGTTTATTTTATGAATTTGAATTGTTTGCTTTTTCTATTATTTTCAATAGTATGTCACGTACTCCAACTTCATATACTACAAAATCATTTATATTTGTTTCCTTTAGCCATAATTGTCCCTCACCAACATTACCACGGTGTTGTCCGGAAGAATAGTAACGATTATTTTTTACTTCGTCACTTGAAAGAACCCAATATCTAATAACATCACGCCAAACACCAATCCAAACGAATACATCACAGCAAGCAGGTTTGATTTGTTGAAAATTCATATCGAAACCGTATTTTGAATCGCTGGAGAGCGCTTTTATTATCAATGAATCTCCACTTTTTCTACGAACAGCCCTTGAGGCTTTAACCTTAATTCTAATTCCGCTATACCAAAAATCATATTGTCCAGAATAATTAGAGTCATACATGGTAGATGGTTGCTGTAATTCCGGAACGACTTCATTAAGGTGACGTTGCGCCCATTTTTCGCCAAATGTGCGTGACGCAGTAATTTCAAAAATATATAGATATTTATTACGTTCTAGGTAATTATTACGAATGTCGATATATTGCTGAAGTGTAATTACATCTGTTCCAATAAGGTGGCTTATGATGTATTCGAACTTATTAAATGGATATACAGAGTATAAGTTATCCAATACATCATCGCTAAGATTATACTTACCACCGTTTTGTTTGTTCATTTCCGATATTTGCATTTTTAATTCATTTACTAACTTTTCCATAAACCGTACTCCTTACATAGTTTTTCTGCTTTTCTGATAGACCGTATATAGAGAAAATATATTCATTAATCATCTCTATATTTGTTTCTTTGTTTTGTAAAATACTATCTACCATTTCAGTGAGTTTGATATTCTCACTTTCTGATATTTCAGGAAAAGGAAGTTCCATAAGGTTTCCTTTCAATACCTTTAATTCGCCAAATAATTTTAGGTACATAAACTGAAATAATGACGAATTCAAAAACGCCATTACGGTTTTTATACTCATATAGGGAATATCCGGTATAAGAATATTGGCGCTGTTAAGGAATAAACTTGAGTTACTATCATAGGCAAAAACAAGTTTATTTGAGATAAACTTATAAACCAATTTTTCTTTTGAACGATATATTTCCTCTTTTGCAACTTGTTGTAGTTCATCTCTATTAAAAAAAATATAATTATTTGCCGGTTTTAATAAAAAAGGTTGAATTTCTTTTCCAGTATATATAGGTTCCATTCCCGCTTGATATTCTTTTGACAATTTTCGTTTATTGTCGCCAGTAACAATTCCTAAAGCCCAAACACTATGCTTTAGAGAGTATGAACCTTTTTTCTTAACTGCCTGAATAATCGAGACATCCTCTTCTGAGAGGATGTTAAAAACAAAATTTTCTGTTTCAAATATGGAGCTGGTATACACACTTCTACGTGTATCGCCTGCGAAAACATCAAATTTCTCTGCATCTGCATTTTCACAGCACGTAATATCAACATATTTGGTCGTTACCCCTGAAAACGTATCATCATAAGTTGTAATGGACTTTAGTTTGGCAACTTTGAGTATAAATTGCCTAATATCTTTATGAACCTTAACATTAAGTACGGATTCAGGTAAAAGGAATCTAATAATACCATTCTTTTCGAGTTGTCCGTGCGACTTCACAAAAAAACTAGAAAAGGTTTCGCCTGAAGTAATAGGAGTTACTAGTTCACTCGTATTGTCAATCGCTCCCCAGGGCGGGTTTGTTGCAATATAGGTGAAAAATTTTTCAAAAACATCACATTGTTGTAGATGTGAATATCCCAACAGATAATCTAAGCAATAAACCTGTGGAATAAACTCAAAAGTATTATATTTCATTAACAGATTTATTTTCGCAATCATTACCGCAGTTTCATCGTTATCTACGCCATAAATCTGATTTGGGTTTTCAGCTGTGACTGAAAGCAAAAAAGCTCCGCTACCGCAACAAGGGTCAAGAAATGTTTCATTCTTCGTAAAACGAAAAGCGTTTGTCATGTTTGAGACTATTTTTAATGGCGTATAGTAGGAACCAATCGCATTTTTCTTTCCCTCTTGTATATATGATTGGTATATCAATCCTAAAATGTCAAATTCATTATGAGGAATATTGATTGTCTCCAACTCAGGATACACAGGAATTTCTTTGTACATTTCAAGAACAGACAAAACGTGATCCTTTTCGTACAATCTACTTCGTTTTAAAAGGGATATTCCTAAAGACAAAATGACTGATGAAATATTAAGCTCTTGCTCATCAATCAAATCGAGTATTCTTTGAACGAATGCAATGTTTTCACTATGGCTAACATATTCCATTGGAATAATACGTTTTTGAGAATTGCGTTTATTTGCACGTGATGTTAAACGTCCTATTCCATCCGTATTTAACTTAGCCCAATTTCTAATAGTGGCGTTCGAAACATTCTGAACGACATTTGTTCTCATACTCTAATTACTCTTTTCTTAATCTTCACAATATAGTTAAATTTATAATTTAGAGCTATACTTATCTTGTAAGTATACTTATTCCAATTTAAATTCCGTTTTTATACCGATTCCATTTGAAAATTTAGTAAAGTATAGTGTCCTTCACTGAATTTTCATGTATGATTGGTATAAATCGCGCTTGTGCGACAGTCCCGCAGGGATTCCGTTTTACCCGCTGTGGACTTCAGGCTGTAGTGAATATTCAGAGGGAATTTCGGAGTGCAACCCCGCCCCCTCCGGCACTCCGTGCCACCTCCCCTAAAAGGGGAGGAGATTTCTAAACACGAACGCAAGATTCCACCGGGAAACCCGGAGGAATCTACGCACCCCGTCGCGGGGTGACACTCGTGGGAGGAAAACATTTTTGCAAAAATAGGTTTCTCCCAGACTTGGAAACAGGTAAATTACCCAATCGTGTTGGGCGGTCTTGTCGCAAGTCGTTTCGCAACGCGTAACGACGGTGAAGTTAATTTTACGTCACGTCGGTATTAAAAAATTTCAAAAAACTCTTAATCGCGTTCTACGAACGCTTGCTTTTTCTTGCTTTTTTTTTCTTTTAGTCCATCGTAATCTGATACGGATACCGCTGCACACGCCGAATCATACGCGACGCCGCCTCATCATTCTTAAACGTGCACGTTTCGCGGTCCCAATCCAAACGACGATTCATCCGGTAGCAGAACGCCATCAACTGGCAGATTACCGCAGCTGCCGCAGGATAAACGACATCCTGGAACGGACGCACACGGTGACGGACACACCAGCCGTACTCTTCCATCAGATTCCACATGCCACCCTTGTAACGACGAATGTCCACTGCCTTAATCGGCTTAATCTTGTCACGGTCTTCCTGATGACGGAACGTACGCTCCGAGCCAATCAGCGTAATGTCATGACCACCGCGAGCATGATAAAGTTTAAATCCATTCGCAAAAATCGCCAACACGCCGTCCGTGTCGTTTTCGTCGCAGTGTGGCGGAACAAGCGTGACCGGCTCTTCCGTATCCATGCCCATAATGTACATCGTGCCAGCAAATTTATGAGCACCCCAGTCTGCGAGGAAACCGTTACCATATTCGAGGAAATTACGCCAACCACCACCGTAACTACCGGAACTTCTCCAAGAGTTATACGGCACCCACGGAGCCTGTCCCAACCAACGGTCCCAGTCCATTCCTTCCGGTGTGTCCTGAGCCGGCGTCCAGCATTCGAACGGCGGATTTCCGACGCCAACGTGCGCAACTTTCACTTCACCGAGCGCTCCGGACTGCACGACTGGTGCCATGTAACCGTAATCTTCCATCACGCGTTGAGAACCACCCGTCACGATTCGGTTATACTTACGCGCCGCCTTCACAATCTGGCGACTTTCAATCGGCGTGAGCGTCAACGGCTTCTCACAGTAGACGTCTTTTCCTGCGCGACACGCATCAATCGTAATTTTTGTGTGCCAATGGTCCGGCGTGGAGTTGACAATCACGTCCACATCTTTCCATTCGAGTGCGTCTTCGTAACGGTCGAACATACGACAGTCGTTATTCTTGTAGCGTTCATTCACACGGTCTGCAGCCCCCTGTTTCTGACGTACGAAACAGTCGCACACACCAATGACGCGATACTGCGAAGAACCGAGAGTTCCGCCCATCAGTTCTCGACCACGGTTTCCGTAACCGACATGCACGACCTGAAGTCTTTCATTCGGTGAGAGTTTTCCCTCAAGTCCCAAAACAGAACTGGGAACAAGGTAAGGTAGGGCGGTAGCAGACGCCGCAGACGCCAAAAAATGGCGGCGGGTTAATTTCCCTGAGTTGGCCATAAAAGCTCCTTCATAAAACTGGAATGTTAAAACGATGAACAATCTAGTTCGTTCACTCCTCCATTTTAACTTCCCACTCCCTCCCTGTCAAGGGGCGGGAAAGGATTTTAATGAGATTTATAAGAGATTTTCTAGCGAGAAACACTCAACAAATAACTAATGCGACAGAATCACGATTAAAGGTTTTGAATGAAGAAAAGAAAGACAAGAAGCAAGCAATCGAAGATTGCGATCAAGAGTTTTTTGAAAGAGGGGTCTGGGGAGAAAACAATTTTGCA
>JAUNAI010000283.1 GCA_030527705.1 Planctomycetia bacterium
ATGAGTATAATTCGGTGAAAAGTCCGTGGATAGTGGTCATTTCTTCGGTGGCAGGAGAGCGTGGGCGTCGGTCGAATTATCCGTACGGTGCGGCGAAGTCTGGGTTGACTGCTTATCTTTCCGGACTGCGTGCGCGACTTTTTTCCGTTGGCGTACATGTCCTGACGGTGAAGCCGGGACTGGTGCAGACGAAAATGATAGCAGGACGTCCGCAGGAGCATTCCCGGACGGTCGCGGACCCGAAACGGATCGCGCAGGAGATAGACCGAGCGATTCTCATGAGAAAAAACGTATTATATACGCCATCCTGGTGGCGATTCGTGATGTTCTGTGTCCGGATGTTGCCGGAATGGTGGTTTAAGAGGATGAAATTTTAATTCCAGCCTCTCCTTTTAGGGGAGGTTTTAAATATGATGAAACCTACACGAAAAATAGAGATTACGGATTCCATTTCCGTTGGCGGTGCGTCGGCGGAACGGTTCACGCTGATCGCGGGACCGTGCGCGATTGAAGATGAAATGACAGTGATGACCGCTGCGGAAGGGTTGACGCGGATATGTGAGGAACTGGCGGTTCCGCTCGTGTTTAAAGGCTCTTTTGACAAGGCGAATCGGAGCTCAATTTATTCTCCACGTGGTGTGGGAATGGAAGAAGGACTCCGGATTCTGGAAAAAGTCCGCGACACGTTTCACGTCCCTGTTGTGACAGATGTTCATGAATCGTGGCAGTGTAACGTGGTCGGAGCGGTCGTTGACATGATTCAGATTCCTGCTTTTTTAGCGCGCCAGACCGATTTACTTATGGCCGCTGCGCGGATGGGGAAGGCCGTAAATGTGAAAAAGGGACAGTTTATGTCTCCGGACGACATGAAGAACGTCGTCACGAAATTGACCGAGGCGGGAAATGAAAAGATTCTACTCTGTGAACGCGGAACCTCTTTCGGCTATCACCGATTAATCGTGGATTTTACGGGAATTCTCGAGATGCGAGAACTCGGTGTTCCGGTCGTTTTTGACGCAACGCATAGTGTTCAGAAGCCAGGCGGAAATGGAACGAGTAGTGGTGGGAATCGGGAATACGTCGCGCCGTTAATCAACGCGGCATTGGCGGTCGGGGTGGACGCCATTTTCGCAGAAGTCCATCCAGAACCAGAAAAGGCGATTTCCGACGCAGAAAATCAACTCCGACTTTCCGATGTCCGCGAAGTGTTACTTCACGCGCTGGAAATTGACGCGGTAACGCGGGGAAAATATATTTGAGCCCGTAATGAAGGTGTGAAACCCTGTAATTACGGACTCCGTATTTTATTTTTTAGCCAATCTGACAGTATTCCGTTACAACGCCATTTTCGTCGGTGAAGAACGCGATACGGATACCCGGAACGACGTCCATCGGCGGCCAGAAGCATTTTTTGTCGGCGCATTTCGCATCAATTTCGTCCACGAGATACGCGATGTGTCCGCCTTTCGCGACCGGAAGATTCGCCATCGGGGAGTCCGCTTCAAAATAGAGATATTCGATCATATTCGGATCATTGGCCGGGTCGGTCGCCCAGCATTTAATTGATTCCATGTAATTCATTCCGTCCATTTTCGCAGAGGCGACAGCGCCGAAGTGCGCGAACTTTTTCATAGGGAAACTCCTTTCGGATTGGGATGGGGTCAAAATAAATTTAAAATGTAAACGTATTGCTCGTATATCTTTATTGAAACCGATTTTTTCTTTTTTTCAAGGAGTGGCAGGCCAATTTTCCGAAATTTTTTGAAAGTTTCATGAAGAAAATAGGTGCTTTCCGGAAAGAAAACCGATTTTAATGGCGATTTTGAAGGAGAAAACCGAAAAAAGGAGAAAAAAAGGATGCTGAATGAAGAGGAATGCTGACAGAAAAGGATATACTGACTTCAGATGAAAATTCTAGGGAAGGAGAGTCTTTCCGAGAGGCATTTTCTAACGTGAAATGATGGTGAAGAGAAATTTTATCGTGCGTCGAGTATAAAAATTGGGAAACTTGAAACAGAGAAATTATGTGGAAAATGGAGAAATTATGCGGACACTGTTATCTATTTTAACACTAGGTGTAGCACTTATGTGCATGTCATCGGTTCAGGCAGAAGTTTACAATATTATTGATTTCGGCGCGGTTGGAGATGGCGTGACGATGAATACCATCGCGATTCAGAAGGCGATCGACACGGCTCATGCGGACGGTGGCGGTATGGTGGAAGTCCCGCACGGGACGTTTCTTTCCGGCTCGATTTTCCTGAAAAGTTACGTGACGCTTCATCTTGCGCAGAATGCTGTCTTGAAAGCGAGTGAGAAGCCAGAAGATTACACACCGGTCGATTTTTGTCCACAGAATCGAGCTTTCGCGGGCGATTTCGTGAAGGGAAGTCATTTCATTATCGCGGTTGAGCAAAAAAACGTGAAAATCTGCGGGGAAGGGACCATTAATGGGAGCGGTGAGCATTTCCTGAAGGACCCGGAGAGTAACCGACTATTGCCGAAACAGAAAGTACCGTGGAGACCGGGACAGATGGTATTCTTCTGTGAGTGTGAGAACGTAACGGTGGAAGACGTGCTCCTGACGAATTCTCCGTACTGGACGAGTTTCTTTCATGGGTGTGTCGGCGTGCGGATTGATGGCGTGCGTATTCGGAATCGGCGTGATGCGGCCAACGCGGACGGAATCGATATCGATTGTTGCCGAAATGTACGGATTTCGAACTGCGACATCGACACGTGCGATGACTGTATCACGCTCCGAGCGAGTACGGAACCGCTGAAAGTAAAGCGTCCGTGCGAAAACGTCGTCGTGACGAATTGCATTCTTTCCAGCGCGTGTCAGGCGGTCCGCGTCGGTGTGGGGGACGGACTGATTCGAAATGCGGTTTTCTCGAATCTGGTGATTCATAATACGAATGTCGGGCTGAATTTCCACTCCAGCTACTCGCCAATGAGCCTCGGAACGACGATTAAGAATATTCGTTTTCAGAACATCACGATGGATACAGAGACCGCTTTTCACATGACGTACGGACATGCGGCCAGTGACCGAACGATTTCGGACGTGTATTTCTGTGACATTAGTGGAACGGCGCGACGGACTTCTTTTCTGCTCGGGAAACCGGGACAGACGCTGAAGAATATCCATTTTCGCGACGTGATTCTTGAGATGGACGGAGAGCAGGTAAAAGTGGAGAATGTAGAGAATCTGGACGTCCAGAACTGTTCTTTCATAAATATGAATTAACGGAACATTTTACAATTTAGGGAACGATTAAGTGGTCAGAGACTTTTAAAGCCTTCCCTAACCTGAATATTTCATACGTCTGTAAAAGAGACATTTATCATAAACGGTGGGATGCCGTCTATTCATATATCTTTATAAGGACACATGAAATATTCAGGTTATACCAATCACAGATGAAAATTCCGTTTTTTCGTCATTTTGTGTTGTTGAAATATTTATCTGAAGGACTGTCCTTTCCTAAATTATCAAGTGAAATCCCTATCATTCTCATTCGCGAAATGAAGTACACTCCGTAACGCTCCACGTTCTTTCCGCACGATTCCGAGAAACTTCCCCATCTCGTCTACGACGACCGCCTCTTCTTGTGGAAGTAGATTTTCTGCATCCAGGTGTGTGACGGGAATTCCGTTTTTCAGCTTCTGAATCTCCTCTGCGTTATACGCAATTCGCGGTAAATCCGGAACAGCATCCAGAAACGGTCGAATAAATTCCGTGCATTTCGGACGGTCGAGCGGGCGTGTGTCGGTCCGGGTACGAATCGTGAGCGCATCTTCCAGTCGAAATCCGCCAATTGCGGTTCGTGTGAGTGCTGACATGACCGCTTCTGTGCCGAGTCGCCGTGCTAAATCGCGTCCCAGAGAACGTACATAGGTTCCGCTCCCACACTGAATTTTCAGCGTTAATGATGGATACGCGTATTCCACAATTTCCAGCGTGTAAATCCGTATCGGGCGCGGTTTCAGTATCACTTCCTTTCCCTTTCGCGCTAGGTCGTACGCTTTCTGACCGTTCACTTTTAATGCGGAGTAAATCGGGGGAAGCTGGAGAATTTCACCCAAAAATTCTGGTAGAACAGCTTCTATTTCTGCCCGAGTGGGAATCCGAGCGTTTTCGACGGGCGTCATTTCCGTTTCTGTGTCCTCCGACGGACTGGAAAGTCCTAATTGAAAGGTGCCGACATACGTTTTTTTCTGTTCCTGAATGCGGGAAATAAGCCGAGACGCGCGACCAACTGCCATAACGAGAACGCCGTTGGCCAGCGGGTCAAGTGTGCCGGCATGTCCAAGTTTCAGTCGCTTTTCAGGACGTTTCCCGTCTAGGATTTCTCCTAAAACAATTTTCACCGCGTCGAAGGAGGTCATCCCGGAGGGTTTATTCACATTCAAAAATCCGTCATACATTCCATAATATCCTTAAAATCGTCAAAATTTCTTAAGATTTTCTGTAGTTCTGTCGATGATAACCACTGAATTGATGTTTTTATCGTTAAAACCGGCAAGGTTTAATGTCGAATAATTTTAAAAATGGCAATTCATGGGTTATTCGTCCGGGGGGTAAACCTCGGGGCAGTGGTTTACTTCCCGGACACCATTTATAGTATAGCGAATGATGGTCATGAGTCCAGTACAAATTCAAGAAAGTTGCCATTTTTGGAAGAAATTTACGAAAATTTTCGTATTTTCGTTCTTTTTGACCTTGTCAGTGAACGCTTTCGCAGACAACTTGATTCTTACTGCAGCTGCTTTAGGGGAAAATGGCAAGGCAGAAACGATTCATTTAGTGAACGCAACTGTCACAACGACTGAAAACCCTCACGAATCGGAGGCGGTGGAATTTGACTTAATCCTCGAAGACGTTTCGGAACCAGAAACAGACGAGGAATCGGAATCTGTGGAAGTTGTTGACGAAACAGAGCCAAAAAAAGAAGAAACAAAAAATGTTTCAGAAACCATGACGCAGGAAGATGCAAAAGTTCTTGCGAAGAATATTGCGGATACGATTTCTGAAAATATTAAT
>JAUNAI010000284.1 GCA_030527705.1 Planctomycetia bacterium
CAGTATTTCCGACAGTTTTTCCGAAAATTCCGTCAGCCACGCGAACGGTTTCCGCGCCAGAAGATGATAAATTTCCGGAAATTCGAACGCGCTGAACTCCGCCACCTGTTTATATAACATCCGTCGCGGTCCGAAAAGCGATTCACACAGTTCTGAGACTGAATTTTCCGCCAGTCGCTCACGAAAAAACTCCGCTGCCTGTGCGTCGCTGAAGTTCTGGAGATGAAAGAGCGTTTCCGGTCCAACCAGCCGATGAAGGGTGAAGTAAATATGCTGGAACATCGCCGTCGCACTTCGGACGGTATGGTGCCAGTAAACCTCACTAAACATAACGTACCGCGCAAAAACGAGCAGTTCGGCTGCGGTTTTCCCTTTCGCGGAAATCGCCAGTCCGTCGCGGTTTTCATTTAGACAGAGACTCGCCAAAAGCCGATCCTGGTCGTAATTTCTCCCATACGGAACGCCCGCGTGGAGGCTGTCGCGCTGAAGATAATCCATCTTGTCGATGTCCACCGGCCCGGAGAGCATGGAGGAAAGGAGTTTATAAACCGACGGTGATTCCGAGAGTAACGTCTTTTCTGTCGGCTTTTTTCCCGCTAAAAGATATAACACATCCGCCGGTGAAACGCCCCAGTCTTCCCGAATAATCCGGGCTAATTCACTTTCTGAGTTGAGAATAAACCGTGCGGCGGCAGCTTCATGGGAGGGCGTGCCGAGGTGTAAATCCTCTATCAGGTGACAGTACGGATAATGGCCAACATCATGTAATAATGCAGTCAGGAGGAATAACTCACACGCTTCCGGTGGCACAAGTCGCGCGAAATCTGTATCGTGCGCCATCTGCTTCACCAGAAGTGCCGCAAGTCGAAACACACCGAGAGAATGCTCGAATCGCGAGTGTTCCGCACCGGGATAAACGAGTGAGACGAAACCCAACTGCTGAATCCGCGCCAGTCGGCGAAACTCAGCGGTGTCAATCACTTTCCGTACACGCTCCGTCAGTGGAACGTCCACTTCAGGAGGAATCCGTAGAATACTTTTTCGAGAGTCGAGGCCTGCGATTTCAGGAATTTTCAGAATGGACATGATGAACCTCTCCTTTCCTGACTTTTTATACCCGACGCATTATAAAATTTCACTTTACCGTCATTTGCGTTGCAGAAATGACTACCGAAAGGACCGCCCTTTCCTGAATTTTCAAGTAGAATCAGTATATAAGTGATTAAGGAGCGTTCACACTTGGAAACGCTCCCACACTAAAATTCCCCGCAGATTTTGCAGATTTTACAGATTTTATTTTCTGTGAAAATCAATCTACGCTATAAAACGAAAATCACTGCTGATAGTTCGCGTCATTCGACGGCATCGTGACGTTCGCGTCGTTATCACTCGGACACATCAGCGAGCGGTACGTCTGAACCATGATACTCTTACTAATCGCACGGACGCTTGTGTCGGCGAACGCGATATTATTTACCTGTGAGTGACGGCTACTTGGGAAGTTCGAGTTATTATTCGCGTTGGTACCATCATTCCAGTACAGACCGAAACGCAGATAGGTACCGTTTTTGTCGGGACGGAAAGCCCATGTTTCATAAGGACTATAGGTCACATCAGACAGCGTGTTTCCCGGAATACGTTTATAACACTTCTCCGAGAGCAGAATGGTATTCGCGGCCCCGTCTTTAATGCTGGAAATGGAGGATTTTCTATAGTTGTTATTACTCTTGTCGAAATAGAAGAACAACCCATAAGCGCGGACGGCTTTCGTCGGGTTGTTGCCTAGGTCAGAGGACCAACTCGCGTTGTTTTTACCAACGTTTACGACGTAACTGAATCCCTGCACCGGCGCGTCGCTGACCGGACACTTAAACTGCTTCAGCGGTGGAGTATTATTCGTGTTGGAAATCTGCCCGTCAATGAGGTCCTGATACTGTTGCCCTTGTCCGAGCTCTTCGAGAATCTGGTCGTACCATGTTGTAAGTCTGGTATTATTATCCCCGCGTCCAACGTACGGCAGTCGGTCTTTATTACTGTCGTACAGTGCAATCGCAGTCGCCAATTCTTTCTGGTTATTGGCGCAGACGGTCTGAAGCGCAGTGAGTCGCGCATTCACAATTGCTGGCATCAAAAGTCCGACGAGGACACCGATGATGGCGATGACGACCAAAAGTTCCACCAGCGTAAACGCTCGGCGGGATGAAGCGGAATGAATTTGAACAATTGTCATGGACTTATTCCTTTTTCTAATATGGTAATTGCATTGACTTTTTTTTTACGCAAATCGAAGCCTTTTTGTTTACATCGGCATTTGCATAAATCCCCCAAAAGACGATTTTAAATCCGATACATTATAAAATTCCGCTTCCCCGTCATTTCGCGTTGCTGAAATAACTACAGAAAGGACCACCCCTCCCTGAATTTTCAAGTGGAATTGGTATAAATCCGATACGGCACAAAAATCCGCTTTTCCGTCGTTTCGCGTTGCAGAAACGACTACTGAAAGGAGTACCCCCTTGCGGAATTTTCGTATGGGATAGGTATATTTATATTTTGCCCTATTTTTAGGAAATTTCTAGCCCCCACCCATAAATTTCTTGAAAAATTTTTAAAAAAAGTGGCAGGGGGGACTGGATTTATTTGTGTATTTGGTGCAAAATAGACGTATTAGATATATAGCCTCTCCCTTTAGGAGAGGTGGCGAACGTATGTGAGACGGAGAAGTTGGGGTTCCGTCTTCTAAAAATATTTTTTGGAGGGATTTCCCCGACCCCTCCGGCATGGTGTGCCACCTCCCTGAAAAGGTGAGGCAAAAAGACTTAGGAACGAATCATGAAACGAAAATATTCGGGATTTACGCTTGTAGAATTACTTGTGGTCATTGCGATTATTGGTGTGTTGGTAGGACTGACCATTCCGGCGGTCCAGTCGGTACGTTCGTCGGCGCGTCAGACGACTTGCTTGAATAATCTGAAACAGGTCACTACCGCCTCAGCATCTTTCGAGACCACGAACGGATATCTGGCGTATCACTGGAATAATTATAACGGTCAGAACGCATGTTGGGTTGTGCCGCTTCTTCCGCACCTCGGCGAGTCGGCATTGTGGAATAAGTGGGAACAGGGAAATGCTCAGTATAATACCATTTCATTCCTTACCTGCCCTGATACGCCGAAAAAGAAGAAGACGACAGCCGGTCTCTCATATGTCGCAAATTGCGGATTTAACTCCGGTGGTTCCGTGTATCACGATTCTGGAAACGTCTACGCATTTCAGCTTGGAGCTTTCGTGTCGGGAAGTGATAAACGTGCTATGACCTCTAAAATGAAGGATGGCGCGACGTATACGATTCTGTTCTCGGAAAATAATCAGGCGACGACTTGGAACAGTGGAAACGCATACCAGTATGGTATTTTCTGGCAGGGAAGTAGTAATATCGGACTGGGAGCGGATCATAAATCCAATTCGAGTGACTGGGCTCATGCGCGTCCTTCCAGTAACCACCCGCAGTATGGTGCGAATGCTTCTTTCGCGGACGGGTCAGCAAAATACCTCACACGGAATGTGGATTACACGCTTTACTGTCAGTTGATGGCTCCGAATGACAAGAAAGCTGCTCAGAAAAGTGGAAATAGCGCGATTGACGGCGTCATGAAGACGACTGCGCTGGAAAACTAAGACGATTTACTTAAAACGGAATTTCCTGGAAGAAACCGATTCAGTAACCTACCTGAGGATACGGAATCGGTTTATTTTCGTTTCCATTCAGATAACGTTTTTTATGTTTCAGGTTTATTTTTATCGTTGGCGTGAGAAGGAAATATAGGCCATCGTCGCAGCTACTGCAATGATTACCAGCAGGAAAAAGTAGACATGCTTAATTTCCCAGAACGTTACGTCTTCCAAGAAAATCCGCGGGAGAGCTTCAATTCCGTGGCGTAATGGATTTAGTAACATCGCCTTCTGAAACCCCATCGGCATGGACTCTAGTGGCGTTCCCATCCCCGACAACATGGAAAATGGCACGATAATGAGAAAAATCCCTAATAACGCCTGCTGAAGATTCTGAACGATGCTTGAAACGAGTAACCCAATCGAAATGGAGGACATCAGGAATGTTCCCAAGAGACTCAGTAACAGAACCCAAGAGCCAGAAAATGGAACACGGAACCAGAATAACGTAAATGTCAGACATAGCGTAATCGGCATCATCGCAATTAAAAATACGGAACACCCTTTCGCCAGTAACATTTCTCCCGCGGAAAACGGCGTCATGCGGAGTTGCTCGAGTGTTCCTTCTTCCCGTTCACGCGCAATCGACATGGCGCTGATCATGAGAACGTCGATGAGTGTAATCATTACCAAGAGCGATGGAATCATGAAATACTGCATGTTGAAATTCGGATTATGCCATGCTCGTGTTTCGACCTCAAAAGCCGACCCGTGGGGGAGCTGGAGTTTCCGCATCGCGTAATTTCGGAGAGTATTTGCCGCGTAAGACATGGCCATTCCTGCGCTACTCGCTTTCCGTCCGTCCACGATAATCTGAACATTCGTGGGAGAATGTCCCGCCACACCACGTGCGAAATCTGATGGAATCACAATCGCCATGAGGATTTTATGGTTCTCGATTCGGCTACGCATGTCCGCTTCCGACGCTAAATCGGGATGAAGCACGAAAGTCGGCGTTCCGGAAAATAACGCTTTCACTTCCCGTGATTCAGCCGAGTGTGAGTAATCCAGAATCGCGCAATCGACTTCCTTCAGGTCCAGTGTGGCGGCATACCCTAATAACATCAGCTGAATAAATGGTGGCACAATCAGCGACACGCGCATCTGTGGATTCTTTAGTAACTGTAACAGTTCCTTCCGAATTAGTGCCGCTAAACGTTTTAGGATTTTCATTTTTCGGATTCCTGTTAAAAGGCTAAACCTAAACACTTTACGCCAATTTCACCCTGTCGGGAGAAATCGGCTACCCATCTTGCTTCCACACTCGTGGGAGAACCCATTTTTGTAAAATAAGTTTTTGTAAA
>JAUNAI010000285.1:0-3300 GCA_030527705.1 Planctomycetia bacterium
CTCGTCACTCTCGTATTCGAGATAAGAAAAACCGGCGATTAAAAGAGGAAAACCAAAAGTTTTCTGCATGTCGGTAAGAATTTCCTTTACCGTCATGTTTTCGTAGTTTAACGACACAGGTTTTCGTAGCTTTTTGACGAATTCCTTCTCCGTTTCCGAGACGGTATCATTTCCCTCCCACATGGCGTAAAATTTCGCGATTTCCGCGTGTTCCAGTTTTGTGCCCACGAAAAGAATACGTTCTTGCGTGCAACCAAGAGTGATGTTCCTCTTCGACGGAAAAATATTTCTGATTGCCTCGATAAATACCTCTAATATTTCTGAGGAATTATTCATTCCCCGAAACTGGAAAGGAAGATGAACCTGAATTTTCTGCGCTTCCTGAATTTCTTTCGGAATCGGATACGCGCGGACGGTTAAGTCAGCAGTGATGTCGTCAGTTTCCATCTGTTCTCGAAATTCAGAAGGTAAACAGAAAATCAACTTTCCGTCAGCAATTTCTAAACACTGAGATGACGTTAACGTTAAGTCTTCCAAAACCTCCATGAGGAACGCAAAACACGTTTTCAGGGAGATATTTTCAAGATTCAACGTGACAGAATAGTCGGAGATAGCTTCTTTCCCTTCTTTTATCGCGTCTTTTAAACTGGGACTCATCTGAATCGGGAGACCGACCTGATTCTGCAACGCGTTGAGAATTTCCGGCAATTCCGCATCTTTTACATGAAGATTTACCTTTTTGTTGAGCGCGTCGAGAGCGTCCTGCTCCGCTTTTCCCGGCTTATAAGTCGGTTTTTTCAGCGCATCCACGACTTTCTGAAATAACGCTCTCTGATTCGGCGAGAAATCGGCTGTGACGTAAACGCGGAAGGTCGGCGCTTTTCTTCCCTCCTCTTCCTGCCAGCCGCTCCCCCAATGTCCACCCATGGAGTAGAATCCTTGAACCAGCCCCACCATCTCTTGCGCGTCTTGCATCGTGACATCTGGTGGAAGGAGCCATTTCTGCGCTTTCTCTTGTTTATTTTTCAGTTCCGAATCTTGTTTCATTTCCGATTTTACGTCCTTCGCGGTTTCGGCTAAAATAGGGAGAATCAGAAAATGAAATGATAAAACAGTCCCCAAAATTCGTGAAAAAATACCCATCATCTTCTCCTTTTAGCATAATGAAAACCGATTGAGTGTGTACGATTCTAATATTTTTGATTTTACACTCTCGCCAATTCCATGTCAAGGAGGAGTTGAGGAAATTTTTATGTCTACGTTTTTACATCTAATTCCTCTTTCTAGGCGTTCCATCTTCCGTTTTGTGGATTTCACAAGTTTTCTTGTCACATTTCGGAATTTTGCTCTTGCAAAAAATTAAAAAGTTGATAAAATAAAGATGTTTTTGAGTTTCAGGAGAATTTCGATATGAATCATCGTTTTTTGAAATTGGCATTTTTCGTTTTTGCCAGCATGGTGGCCGGTCTGTGGGGGATGAGTGTCACAGAGGCACAGGAAGACGCGGACCGCTTTGCGGAATATAAACAGTTGTATACTGAGAGTGGAAATTCAGCGAGTGACACAGGGAATTCGGGCAGTCTCGGTGATTTCGGTGGCTTCTCTGGAATGGCGATGCCAGGTTTTGGCATGACGGCAGCACCGACGCTGAATGTGACGGCTAAAGTTTCCCGTCTGCCGCAGAATGGTGAGATGGGCGAAATTGAGATTTTTGCAGAAATTCCGGAAGGTTTTAAGATTTACTCTCTGACGCAGGAGGCTGGCGGACCGTTCCCGACGAAAGTTCACCTGCCGAATGAAGTGGAAATCGTAGGGGAAATCGTAGCTGAACCGAAAGCACACACGGAGCGCGACGAGGCGACGTGGGGTGATATGACGATAGAGTCACATAAAAAGTCGGTAAAATGGGTCATTCCATTCCAGTGGAAGAATAAGACGGAATCACTTACGCAGGTTACAGGAAGTGTAGAGGCGCAGATGTGCGACGCGGATTCCTGTCTGCCGCCCAAAAAGTTCCCGTTTACCGCGGCAGTTCCAGTCGTTGCGGAAGCTGTGACGGAAAATAAAGTGGAAACGCCCATGGAAAATGAAGTGAAAAACACGGATATTACAGAAAATACGTCGGTCGTAGTTCCTGTGACGGAAAATAATGCTGGAAATGTCGCGGAAGTTGTGACGGAAAATAAAGTGGAAACACCGACAGAAAATTCAGTTTCCGTACCGACGCTGAAACCTGCGGAACCCGTCCAGGAAACTGTGGTGGAAACGACTTCTGAAACGGTCAGTGACTTGTCGGAATGGGAAGGTTTTAACGGTAGCGGCGCGAATTATTCCGTCGCGATTATTCTCGTGATGGCATATCTCGGCGGGCTGATTCTGAACCTGATGCCGTGCGTATTGCCGGTAATTGCGCCGAAATTACACTCATTTGTGAAGCAGTCGGGTGAGGCGCGCGGACGGGTTTTCCTCCTGAATGTGGCGTATACGCTCGGGCTTCTGACGGTGCTCTGGTTACTGGCGACTCTTTCACGAATCGCGGACCTGATGATGATTTTACGTGGTCTGTTGCCGGAAAGTGCGGCGCAGTATCTACCGGAAATTCAAAATATGGGCTGGGGACAGCAGTTCACGTACCCCGGTTTCGTTATCTTTATGATTTCACTCGTCTTTATCATGGGCTTGAGCTTCCTCGGTGTGTGGGAAATCCCGATTCCCGGTATGGCGACGAGTGGGAAATTGAGTAAAATGCAGCGTAAAGAAGGATACCTCGGTGCGTACTGCATGGGTATTTTAACCACGCTGTTGGCGACTCCGTGCGTCGGTCCGTATCTTGGGACGGTATTCGGCTGGGTCATGACGCAGCAGGTCTGGATGTCGTTCGTCGTGTTTACCGTGATTGGTTTAGGTCTCGGAACACCCTATTTACTTATCGGCGCAGTCCCGGAACTGATTCGTTTCCTGCCGAAACCGGGAGAGTGGATGGAAACGCTCAAGGAAGTGATGGGCTTCTTCTTCCTCGGCACGGTCGTGTGGCTGTTTTATGTTCTGCCGGACCGGTACTGCGTGCAGACGCTGGGATTCCTCGTGTCGCTCTGGTTCGCGTGTTGGCTGGTCGGAAAAACGACGCTTTCCGGCGCGTCGCGCGAGGCGGTTCTGACGGCGTGGGCGGCAGGATTAATTGTCGTGGCGCTCTGCGGTTTTCTCTTCTTCTCCGTCGGTTTCGGTAGCCGTGCGGATGTGGAAACAGTCTCGGCAGGAACAGGTTCTGGTATGGTCGCTGAAATGAAGACCGACGCGGAC
>JAUNAI010000285.1:3310-5023 GCA_030527705.1 Planctomycetia bacterium
AGTTGGTAGAACGGTATCGCGCGGAAAATCGGGTTATTTTCATCGACTTCACGGCTCGTTGGTGCGCGACGTGCCAGACGAACAGTAAATTGGCCATCGAGACGACGGAAGTGTCGCAATTTATCCGCGAAAACGGAATTGCTCCGCTTCTGGCAGACTGGTCGGAACCGTCGGAGGTGATTGAGGAGAACCTGAAAAAACTGGGACGTAACTCGATTCCGCTGATTGTGATTTGGGTTCCGGGACACGACCAGCCGATGCTCATCGACGGTCTCGTCACGAAAGCGAAAGTCCTCAGCGCACTGGATTTTGCGGTAAAGAACGCGAAATAATGAGCGTAAAATAAAAAGCGTGAAAGAATCTTAATCGTCATTCAGGGCCGATATCCGATTTCGCCCCTGAATGATTTTTTCTGAAATGGTCTTACTACCCGGTTATAAAGAATCACCGTGTATAAGGATATTACTACTGCCTAGTGGAATCTCCTCCTCTTCACGACGCTTGTACATTTCATGAATATCGTAATAATTTTTATCCGGGGACAGTTTTCGTAGTAAACCACCGATCGTTGCTGAAATGTAAGAGTCTCCTACCAGAATCATCCGGGACGAGTACGAAATCGGCTCAGATATGAAGGGGAAATTCTCGAAATAGTCCGCTCCTGGAATTTCATTAATTTCCTCGGTCGCTCTTCCGGCGATGTACTTTTCGTCGGCAATTTCCGGAAGATGAAAAATGTGAAAATCCTGTTTTTTATCGTATGGCAGGAAGTTCAGAAAAATAGCATCGTCAAGAATTAGCATTTCCGGGATGGTTGACAATCTGTAGAGCGCCTCATAAGCAGGCATATTCTCGCACGAAAAAGATACCGTTTCCTCCTCTGCGAAAGGATTCGGACAGAATTCGTAGCCCCAAACGGGGATTTCCAGCAGTTCCGTGAGTTTTTTCTGCACTTCAGATAACGGCGTTTCCTTGAAATTGACCGTTATCGGACGGCTTAATTTTATCACAAGTAGCACATTTTCCTGCGTCTTAGACATTCCCTCTTCTTCCCACTGCGCGAGAAATTGGCGTAAACGAGCGTGATTTCTCAGCGTCATTTTCGTGACGAATCGATTTTGCGTCATCAGAATGGGCGCGTTGGTGACCGTTTCACAGATGGCGGACTGAAACAGAGCTTTCGGCGAAAAGGGGCTATAATTATTCCGATATTCACGGTAATTATACTTATCCTTCTCTAATTCCTGAATATTTTCCGGAATCGGATACGCACGCCAGACGGCATTTTTCCCGAGATTCTCGGCTCCCTCCTCTTCCGTATAGGTCACCTGCTCAATCACTAGCGCATCGCCGACGATTTCGAATGTCAGAGGTTCGAAAAAATCATCCGTCTGAAAATGCCCGAAAAGTGCGCGTAGACAGGTAGAAAGCGTCAGCCCGTTCAGCTCGAAAGGGACTTTTTCAGTCGTGAAATGGTACTCTTCCGTATCGAAATTCAGCTGAATCGGAATTCCCGCCTGCTTCTGAAGCGTCGCGAAAACCTGTGCACGTGTCATTCCGGTCGACTGAAATTGCATTTTTTTCTGGAGCGCCGCCAAAACATTCAGTTCACCCTGCGTCGGTTCCGCGCTCCCCGAGTTGAGCGCGTCGAGCATCGCATTCAGATTCTCCTCTTGCGCCGGTGAGAGACTTCCAGAAACCTGTATCCGGTAC
>JAUNAI010000286.1 GCA_030527705.1 Planctomycetia bacterium
TACACGCTCTTACACGCATCTTACGCTCTCTCCGGAATTGACGCGGAGGTCCTTTCGTGTCCATTCCGGGACCGACTCGGTGCGGACAGCTTCTGACGTAAAACTCCGATTCTTAACCTGTAAACTCAGGCCTCTGACATCTGTTTCGTTTTACTTTCTGTGACATGGAATCCTTTCACGTCACACACGCTACCGCAAGTGGATTTTCCGTCCGGCTCAGGAATCAATATCCTCCACCGTAGCCGTAACCATAATCCTGGTCAATGTTACGAATGTTTCGCGCAGTATTCGTTCCGAGAGAAATCACACCAGCGGCACGCTCGAACGGCGACATAACTTTTCCAATCCAGTTGGAAGTTGCCGTAAAGTTGTCCTGAACGATAAACACGCGGTCATTCGGCATAATCTGATAGTTCGTCGCGGTCGAGGCGCCACTCGAAATGGCTTCCCAGTCCACCGGCAGACGCTGTTCACAGGCGAAATCACCCGGCGCCGGACGCGCAATCCAGATTTTCTGGCTGGAAAGCTGTGACATACCACCAATCTGCGCAATAGCGTCCAGAACGGTTTCATTACCCGTCACCGGAATCTTGCGCACGCTGTCACCGTTTCCCGCACCCTGCGTAATCACATAATAACTCTTGCTGTTATAAGCGACAACGTCCATCGAAATAATCGGTGAGTTCAGATAGTGCGACAGATGCTCTTCAATCGCGAATTTCGCTTCCATCAGCGTCATACCCGCCACGTGGACCGTTCCGTAATAACGGAGGTTCACCGTTCCGTCTGGGCCAATCTGATACTGACCGTTAATCGGCTGCATCGCGGACATCTGCGCCAACGAGACCGCCACTTCCGGAGCACGAAGAACCTGAGTCAGATGATTCCGAATCGCTTCACGAGCACCGTCCACGGTCAATCCCTCGACACGCAACGCACCGTAACTCGGACCTAAATCGACCGTACCTTCCGCCGAAATGACATAATAATTATCAATCGGCTGATCATACAGCGTCCCCAACACGCGCACGTATAGCACGTCGAGCGTCTGCAAGAAATACGGCGGTTTCGGAACCATTTTCTGAAGTTCAATCGTCACCACGTCCGGCGGTGCGATACGATAAGCCGGGAGCGACATCATGCTCAGCTCGCGCGGCGGTTCCATTTCCTCATTAACCCGCTTCCCAAGCGGATCGTCGTAATGGTCAAACGGGCGGCAACCAGTGAGAAGGACGCTCACCAGCAAGAGAAGCCATACCCCATTCAAATACGGTTTAATCTGATTACAATGCAACATAACTGGAACCCAATCTTCGTTTTTTGTACTTGATGTAGTTCGGACGACTGTCTCAACCCTTGAATCCATTCAAAAGCATACCTACGTTCAAATAGGCACAATCGATACAGTCGGATTATTGTAATAATCGTCAAAAATACGCTGTAAACTTATATCCTTTTCCAAAATCCTGCAAAATTTCAGGAAAAATCGGAAAATTTTCTCTAATCGGTCCCTTAAAAGAATAAAAAAGTGCCTTTCTGTCAATTTTCTGAAATTCATCTCGTTATTTCACCCAGAAAATTTCCACAACTGTCGAGAAAAGAAAATTTCCGACGCAGTTAAATTCTTTTCTTTATTTCCTCCTCTACTCTTTATTTCCACTTTCACTCTTTATTTCCGCTTCCATTTTCTGAAAATTTCTAAAAAACCTACACTGTTTCTACTTAAAAATTCCGCGTCAGACTGGTTTTTCTCTACATGAGATTTCGCATCTACATAACTGTCAAAAAATTCCGCGTCAGACAGATTTTTCAGTAGTCGTTTCAGCAAGACGAAATGACGAAAAAGTGAAATTTTATAGTGCATCAGATATAAGATACTCGAAAATGTCTAAAATTTCCCGTTTTTTTAAAAGTCTTTCAGGCGGGGATACTTGATTTTCTACGTGGTATACGTTATAATTGATATGTTATGAAATCCTTGTTGTTTTTTTATACCGATTCCACTTGAAAATTCCGCGAAGGGCGGTCCTTTCGATAGTCATTTCTATGATTTAGTAACTCGAAATGACGGTAAAGCTGAATTTTATAGTACGTCGGGTATATAAATTTCACACTTTTTATGAAACCGAACCTCCTCATACGTGCGTCCGCCGGCTCTGGTAAAACCAGAAAGCTCAGCCTCCGGTATTTAGAGCTTATCGTGAAAGGTGCGCCCATTTCGACCGTGCTGGCCTCCACTTTTACACGGAAAGCGACGGGAGAGATTCTGAATCGTATTCTGTTAACCGCCGCGCAGGCGTGTTATAAAGAAGAACTACTCCAAGAACTCTCAGAAAACGTCGGACGGGAAATCTCCGTTGCAGAAATGAATGACGTCATGCGGCGACTGGTACGAGGCCTGAACCAGATTCGTGCATGTTCACTGAGTAGTTTCTTTCACCGAATCGCGCTCTGTTTCCCGTACGAGATGGGATTAAAGCCCGGCTGGCGGATTCTGGATGACGTGGAGGATGCCGACCTACGCTGGAATGCGATTCATGAAACTCTCGCGCAGAATGAACAGAACACGCCGGCTCTAATTCGTCAGCTATTTAAAGGGGAATCCGTAAATGAGATGGCGAAAGAGATTTTTGACCGGATGCACGACCTGCTGGCACTGGAAAACTCCGCGAGTCCGGAAGCGTGGGAAGCGATTCAGAAACTGCCGAAACTGGGACTATTAAACGAAATAGAAATCGTTGAGTGTCTGAATCGACTCGACGCGGAAGCCGAAGAACTTGAAGCGTCAGGAAAAAAAGTGAAGCTCATGAAAACGGTCCGAAAAATTGCGGACCAAGTACGCGTTAACGACTGGTACACTCTAGTTCATGAGACCATTATCCTAAACACGCTTACAGCAGGAGAGTCGGAGCCGATAAAATATAACCGAAGCGTTATCGACTCCGAAAATTTAATCTCTGCGTTACGTCCTCTCGCACGTCATGCGGTAGCGTTTTATTATCAGTTAATGCAGGAACAGCTCAGCTCGGTCTACACGCTGGTTTCCGGTTTCGCACAGAATTATAATACCGCGAAAGCGAGTGTAAACGGTCTTCAATTCGAGGACGTAACACGGCTGGTCGCCGATTTCGTTGCAAAACAGAATGGAAACCTTCAGCCACTCTACTGGAGAATGAACGCTCCGGTAAATCATCTGTTACTCGATGAATTTCAAGATACGTCACTCGACCAGTGGCACATTTTCCAGCCATTCGGCGAGCGGTGCACCTCAGGTGGGGAAAATCGGAGTTTTTTCTGTGTCGGCGACGTAAAACAGGCGATTTACCGATGGAGAAACGGACGTGCGGAGATTTTCGACGCCATCGAGAAGACCTTCCCCGGAATCGAGCAGGAAAGTAGTAATATGAGCTGGCGGAGTGCGCCGGAAATCCTCCGGTGTGTAAACCGTTTCTTTCTGGACCCCACAAAAATTACGCCGGAAGATTACGGAACCACGGAAAACAGCCTCCCCGAACCGATTTCCTCGGGAAATGAGACGGTACCAATACGAGAGTTTATGCCTCCACAAGCGGCACTGGCGTGGGACGGCTGGCGTTATGAAAAACATATTCCGTCACCGAAATCTGCGAAATATCCGGGATACTGGGAACTCCGCACCATGCCGAGTAAACCGTCCCAGAAGGAATTCGCGGAAATGATGAAAGGACGGAGTGATTATCAGGAAACTAATGACCCTTCCGGCTCCAGTTACGGTTCCGACTCCGATGATGATTCTAATTCCAGCTACGAGCCGAATGATGAGTACACACCGAAACGGGAAGATGTCCAGTGGCGGTGGGTCGCGAAACAGATTGCGGAGCATTATCGGCAGTGGCGCGGAATGTACCGTATCGGTGTCCTTTTCCGAGATAATAAATACATTTCTCGGCTTGCGCGCTTTCTGCGTGAAGAAGGCGTCGCGGTGAGTGAGGAAGGGAAAAACCCCTTGACGAATTCCAACGCGGTCTGTCTTGTTCTCTCCCTCCTGACGCTCATGGATTATCCGGAAAATAGTATGTCCTGGTTTTATGTCGGAAATTCGGCACTAGTCTCCATTTACCCGGAATTACGCTGGCAGGATGTAAAGCACATGGACGCAAGTGCGCGTGAAAACTGCCTCGCGGACCTTTCCAGCTGTCTGGCTAAACTACGGGAGGAATTTCAGGCGTTCGGCGTTAGCACATTCGTAGAGAAGCTCTCTTTCGCGCTCCAACCATTCTGCACTGCGGAAGAAGAACGGCGACTGACGCAATTACGGAACCTGGCGGCTAATTACGGTCAGAACTCGCGGATGCGGAGAATCATCCATTTCGTGGATTACGTTCTCGGTTTTAAAATGGAAGACCCCTCCGGCGCATCCGTCACTCTGATGTCCATTCACGGCTCGAAAGGGTTACAGTTCGACGCCGTTTTCCTTCCGGAAATTGATTTTTCGATTACCGGACGTCACAAAAATTTCGTGGCTGGCTATCAGAATGATGATGTTTTACAGGAAATTTCGCTTGTGACGCCGTATCCAAGTGAAAAAATCCGAAATGCGTTATTCCCGGAAACGTCTCCATTCCGCCATGCGATGATGCTTGATGAACGTGACCGAATGCGCGAGAATTTTTCATTACTCTATGTCGCTATGACGCGGGCAATTCACGCGATGTACCTTTTCATTCCACCACAGAAGAAGAGAAAACCTCAGGAATATAAATATTTCGGAAGTCTTCTCTGTATGGGACTAGCAGGAGTGGAAAAAACCGACGTAGAAGAACTCGTCGCGTGGGACGGTGACCCTAAATGGTACCAGAAAACGGCACAGGCGCTTCAGAAAAATATAAACTGGAAAACTGAACAGGATAGATTAAACACTGAAAACGACGCGGAAAAGGATTCTGATTCCGAAAAAATGAATTCACAGTCCGAAATGCAGTCAGG
>JAUNAI010000287.1 GCA_030527705.1 Planctomycetia bacterium
TTCTTGAGTGCGTCATTTTATGAAGTGAATGGAGATAAACGGACTCGAACCGATGACCCTCGCGTTGCAAACGCGATGCTCTACCAACTGAGCTATATCCCCACATGTAAAGGATAATTAGTATTTTAATGTCAATTGAAAATATTACAAGTACCCCCTACCAAAAATTTTAAAAATTTTTCTGTATTCTAGTAAATTCTTCCTACTCGGTCAAAAACTCTCCCAATTTAATTATTTTTTCTCCTTTTCGGGGTTTATTTCCGAGGAATATCTTATTTATTTCCCCAATTTTTACAAATTTTGCTAAAATCGCAAAATTGCTCTTGACACTACGGGTAAAATGGGTATAATCGGTGTTATCAGAATGAAGGGATAATCTGGGAGTATCTGGGTTTCTCTAAAAGATGTGAGTGATAGGAACACTACGGTAAGGAAGGAAAAAAAATGGCCGTGATGAAGACTGTGTACACGACTGGCGAAGCAGCGAAAATTTGCAAAGTAAGTCAGCAGACGATTATTCGCTGTTTTGATACGGGACAGCTGAAAGGATTCCGTGTTCCCGGCAGTCGCTTTCGTCGTATTCCGCGCGAGCAACTGTTTATTTTCATGCGTGAAAATAACATTCCGACGGACGCGCTTGAAAGCCAGCTCCGGAAGATTCTTCTGGTGGATGACGATGCTGAAATCGTTTCCCTGATTCAGGATATGTTGGAGCGTGACGGACGTTTCGAGGTGCGCGCGGCCAATAACGGTTTCGACGCTGGAATGATGGTTAAGGAATATCACCCCGATTTAATCGTGCTGGACGTCATGCTTCCTGATATTAATGGAAAGGAAGTCTGCCAACGTGTGCGTAGCGATAAAACGATGGATGATGTACGGATTATCTGTATCTCTGGAATGGTAGAAGAGAATCGTATTAATGATTTAATCGCCAACGGCGCGAATGAATTTCTGCGTAAACCGTTCGATGTGGAAATTCTGCAGAAACGGATCTGTGCGTTACTCGATATGGAACCCACGCGTTAATTCGAGTGGTTTCTCTCATGGAGTCGGAGTTCCGGGCTTCGGCTCCTTTTTTATTTTAGATTCGAGAAGCTATCTCTAATATCAGGGCTAATTTAGGTTAAATCGGAGTTTATAATGCCTTTACCGACGGAGTATCATGCGTTGTCGCCTGAGTTACTCGCTGAGTTTTCAGCGGGGGCAGGGCATGACCTGAATAATCCGTTAGCGGCGATTAGTGGACGCGTTCAGCTCATGTTACGTGAGGAGACGGATGCGGTAAAACGTGCAGATTTAGCAGTGATTCTCTCGCAGGTTCGACGCGCTCAGGAAATGATTGCTGGGTTACGACTTACTGCGCGACCGCCGCAGCCCGAAAAGTCACGCTTTTCTCTCATTCCGTTTCTGGAAAAAGTCTTTCAGCTGGAAGAGTTACGGCTCCATGAACAGCGAGTAACGTGGAAATTTCGAGGAGATTCAGATACGACTCTCGTGGCAGATCAGGTACAGCTCGCGGTCTTATTTCAGGAACTGATACGGAATTCTCTCCGCGCGCTCGGTGGACCGGGTGAAATCCGTGTTACCTGGCGGATAATTACAACGCATCTGACAGAATCACAGACGGTGTCTCCGGCAGTTTCACAGGTGGCGTCACAGATAAAATCACAGGTGATGCTTCAGGTTGAATCAGAGAAAGAATTACATGTGGAAACGGAAAAGATGCTGGAAATCCGTTTTATGGATACCGGACCGGGGATATTACCGGAAATTCGGCCATTTATTTTTGACCCATATTATTCATCTTACCAGTCTGGCCGTGGTCTTGGTTTTGGCCTGACGAAAGCGCGAAAAATAGCACAACTTCACGGCGGAAACATTCTTCTTGATGAATCCGCGCGTGAAACGACTTTTTTGATTATGCTAAAAATGGAAATTTAACGTCCATTTCCCACTAAATGTGCACGGGAACGGATTAATGTGCTGAGTGCCATTCCCGTTCCGTAATACGGATGATAATCATAAAGTGGGTAATCCCACCAGGAACCATCTTTTTCTTGGAGTGGAAGGAGAATCGCGGTGAGATGATTCGCGAATTCCTGCTGTTTTTCGACATTTTCCAGTTCGTCCACCACACGCGATGCGTAATAGTGTGCATAATAGTAGAAGTAACCCGCTACCTGAAACCACGCTTCATGTGGAACGGGCCGTTTTCGACCGATGTCTAACCACCCGATTCGGGCGACAAAACGATTCAGCCAGTCAGTATATTCCTGCTGTGTCGCGTGTTCTGTGTCTCCCCACAGTCCGAGTGCGAGATGACAAAGCTGTGACCGTCCCAGACTGCCGGGCATGTGATTAATACTACGTGGCCAATTCGCGGTATATTCCCCGTACGCAAAAGTTCCATTCGGACGTCGCTGACGGATAATAGAATCCAGTGCGCGGTCCACGATTTCCTGCGAAATTTCAACTTTAATTCCGCTGTCCCTCACATCCGCCATGCTTACGAGAACGGTACCCGTCAGGAAACAGAGCGTCGAGGCACTCGGTCTACGTGCGGGGTGATCCATATCATAATAACACCAACCACCCGCTAGACATTCGAATGAAGTCAGCATTTTCAACTGATACTCAACCGCCACACGGATTTTCTCCTGACGCTCGGCCAATTCCGTCGCGGAAAGTGGTTTCTCTGGAAATTGACGTTCATGCATCAGCTGAAAAGCCGTCATTCCGTAAGCATGTCCCCAGTTATTGTAGATAACGTCTTCTGAACTCCGTTTCAGCTTAAGCATTTTGTCGAACATCCAGACTTCGCATCGGTCAATTGCGTCAGAAATCACAGGTTTCAGAGATAAAAGCTCCGGCGAAAGTTTATCTTCTGGACGATTCTGCTGTAAAAGTCGTTCCAGACGCAAGAGGGATTCCAACGCCAACGCGGTCGTCCCGGCACGATAACCGTCATGGGAAGAACCGGGAGCGTAAATGTTCAGACGTTTCGTGTTAATGGGCAGTCCCCAAGAACCGTCTTTATTCTGACGTTTCAGAAGAAGCTCAGTTCCATGAAACATGGCGGCGTCCACGTCCGTGAGAGGAACCGGCTCAATCGGCTCTGGAATTGCTGGCGCGTCAGAATGTCGTGACGAATCCCGTTCTGGAAGACCATCATTATAAACAATTTTTGGCAACTCCTCCGCGAAGGAATCCGCACCTTCTTCGAACAGAAAAAGAGACACGAAAAAGAACGGTATTATGATCACGAAACGGGAAGTTTTCATCTTATCTTTTATCTTTCCAGTAGGTTTATGAATTTCTCTACAACATTAGACACAAGGAAATGGAGGTAAACACCAACGCCCGATTCTACCTTGTCAGGAAGAACGGGCTACCCGTAAAGAATTTACGTTCGTGGGAAGAAAACATTTTGAAAATTGTTTTCTCCCCAGACCCCTCATTCAAACACTTTTTAATCACGACTACGTCGCTTGCTTTCACGATTATTCAACCGTTTTCGGGTCTTCCACAATTTTCATCCCGGCGGCGAGTCCGTCGAGGATTTCGACTTGCGTTCCCTGTTTAATTCCGACTTTCACCATTCGGCGTGTCGGCGTGTCCTTATTTTCTTCCATGACGTACACGAAACGTTTCAGTTGGTCGTCACGGTCCATCGCAGTGGCAGGAATCATAATCGCATTCGACTTTCGCACCGCTGCAACAGTCATTTTTCCCTTCAGCCCTGGTACCAGATTCAGTCCCGGTTCTAGTTCCATACTTGCTGTTCCTGGATATTCTGTTCCTACCAGAACGTTACCAAGTTCCGTAATCTGCGTCGGAATCTCCACATCCGGCCAGGAATTCGCGATGAAATACCCATTCTGACGCGGCATGAGTTTCGCGTAACTTCCTTCCGCAACCGTGAATTTCAGGTACATTTTTTCTGTGTTTACAACACTCATAACGGACGTTTTTAATGTAACTTCCGTGCCGGGGACCAGAAGTTGAGCGGATTTTGTGTAGTTACTCCACGCGCCATTTTCCATCGCACCATAAAGTACGATTCCATCACATTCCGCTTTAATTTCGAACCATTTTTCGTCAGCTTTCAGGTCATTCCACTTTTTAAGTGTTTTCTGGTGTGCGATATCTGCCTGTTTCCGCTCTGCTGCAATGGTGCGTTCTGTATACTTCAGATTCGCGTTATCCGCCTCAATCTGTGCCATTTCCGAGTCGAAAGTATCTTTTAGTTCCTCTTTCATACGCGGAATAATCATTTCTTTTTTCCACTCAAAACGCGCTTTCGCACGTTCCAGTTCCAGTTCTGCGTTTTTTAGAGCAAGTCGTTGACGTTTTAGAACAATTTCCTCCGACTGCTCTGTTAGTTCTTCTGCTTCATACATTCGGGAAAGCTGTTCTAGTTCCGCTTTCTGATTTTCGTAAGCCTGAATAGAACTATCCATATTCAGGAAAATGGCTTGCGTATTATGTTCTATATCTTTCGTGCTGTTTACATCCCATGCCTTCAGCTTAAAGAATTTTCTCCATTCTGCGTTCTTTTTCGTGATTGCGAAATTCACGTCCGCAACCTTCCGGAGATTCAGAGAACGTTGATATGCCGCCTCTGCAACTTCCACTTCCAGAGCAGTATCCTTCACGTGTCGATCATAATCTTCTTTCTTGAAGCGGAGAATCACGTCACCTTTTTTCACACGCTGACCATGTTCCGCAACCGATTCTACGATGAATTTCGCCCAGGTTTCTGGAGTAAGCCGAACCACCTGTAACTCTTCTGGCCAGATAATCGCTGTCGTCTCCACATTTACTTTCAGTGGAGAAGATTTCACTTCCAGTGTCTTATAAGTTTTTTTCTCTGCTACTGGTTGAGTAGCCGGCTGTGCTGGAGC
>JAUNAI010000288.1 GCA_030527705.1 Planctomycetia bacterium
AGTAAAGCGGTCTGTTTCAGTAACTCCGCCGTCACCCGGTTCTTCCGAGCGTCACGCTGAGGTGAAAACTGCGAAAATGGAAGATAAAATTCCACACACTCACCGCGACTATCCGTAGAGATGCCGATTTCTTGCACGTAATATTCTGACTTTTCGCCACTGTGTGGAATTAGAATCATGGCCGAAATCCACCACCGCCCGCGCTCACCGTCCGGAACACGAAACTGACCGTAAATCCCCGCAATTTCCGCATAATCCATCTTTGGCATCGGCACGTGAAACCACCCGAAATTAAACTCCGTCGCGTCCATTTTTACACCGAGCATTTCCGGCTCTGCGTCCCACACCGTAGTGACATTCACTTTCGACGTCAATCCTTTTTTCGCCATTCTTTCCGCCGTAATCAGTGGATAATTCATTACGGAATCTTTTTCCGTAACCGTTGGTGAAACCGTTTCTGAGGCCGGCACAGAAACCATTTCCACTGCCGACAGGGAGCCGGCCAGTAACGTAATTATTAAAAATAATAACGTTCTGAAAAATCTCACCATAAAAATCATCACGGACCTCATTAGGAAAGGGGAATGGAGGAAAATGGGTGAAATGGAGGTAAAGGGTAGTGAAGGGAGTTAAAGGGGCTGAAATGGAGTTAAAGAAGACGAAAAAGGCTTACGATGAAAACGGAAGCACAACTATTTTGCCGGTTTCTGCAGGAACCGCCACGTGACCGGGAGCGCTTTTAGTTCTGCAGGTAGATCGTTGACTATTCCTTGAAAAACGCCCTGCCATGGTGTCGCGGAATCGGCGTTTTCAGTGCTTTTATCACTTTCTGTACTCTGCCAGATCGCGATGTCCACCGGTTCAGTCAGCTGAATCCGCATTGGGTCACTGTAACCGACTTCAAAATGTGTGAGGCCAGCACCCGCAAGCGCGTTCAGATTCCCGCCTGCGTCGAAACGACACGCCAGAATTCCGTTGGCTTTCGCGTTAATCAGTGCCACCTTTTTCTGCCCGTCTTTTTGCGTATTATTTAGCGCAACCGATACATTTTCTAGTTTAATCGGCATTCCTGTCGGATTCTCGTAGGAGGCGTGTGTCCAGACAAGCGTACCGTCCACACGCCGTGAAAACGCCTCCATTCCGGGGTGTGCATGCCAATTTCCTCCAGCATTTCTCGGTGCCTCAATCCGCCACGGCGTCTGTTTTCTGACCTGAGATAATACGTCAGAATCACCGGTTTCAGTTTCTGTTCCAGAATTCTCTCCATTTTCCGTTTTCGTGGTGAGATACTTTCCGAAACGCTCCTGAATCGCCGCTTCTTCTGGGTGAGCCATGATTTTCTCTAACTTGGTCTTACTTCCGGCGGCAAGTTTTTCCAGCGTGGCGAAATCTTCCGCGTCGGAATCTGTTTCCGCGTAGAAAATGACGAGCCGATATTCCTGAACGCCGTACTGCAGGAAACCACGCTCATTCACCGTCCAGCACGGCGTGCCGGAGAGCGTTTTTTGACGCGCTTCATAACTCGACACCAAGTCGGTCGGATAACCGTTTTTCGCGAAAAAGTCACAGACTCTCAGTGCACCGGTCAGGTTTCCGAATTCCGGACGCGACCAGTTCATACACGACCAGTGACCGAAAACGACCGCGACGGGTGAGTCGAGCGGAGAAGTCGTAATTAGCGACAGTAACCGAGTTTTTGCGCGTGCCGCGTCCACTCCAGATTCCAGAATTGGTAGCAGTCCGAAATTCTCTTTCGTCCGCATCGGCTGAGGCGACGCACAGCAGAACGGATGAATATTCTGCCGTCCGCCACCCGCCACATTCACCCATTCCTCGTAAATATACGGCTCGATATGGTCTGCATAATACTCATTATACCAGACGCGCCCTTCACGCTTACTCATCCCCGTCCGGCATGGGAACGGACACGTTTCATCTGTCTGCGCGAAATCCCGTGGAAGACGCCACCAAAACAGCGAGTTTTTCCTAAATTCCTGCACATTCGGGTACGAGTGCCACGTCGGGTGCGTTGCGACCATCGCGTTTTTCCCGAAAAGCTCTTTTGTGAGCGTATATAACTGCTCCTCGAATAGGTTCAGACGGTTAAAGTGCATTTCATTCAGCGCGTCAATCACCTCCGTTCGCGCGTTGGACTGCGTTTCGCCCGCCTGCGGAAGGTGCATTAAGAACATATCATCCGCTAAATCACGTCCCGTTTTCTCTCGATACGCCGCTGACATGGCGTCCGAAAACCAGAAATGGTCTTTATTAGGCACAATTTCATGACACGGTAGGAATCCCCACTCATCTTTCACCAGACCGCCCGCCAGACACTTTCCGTGCGCGCGAAAAATGTCACCTTCATACTTTAGCGCCTCTTCCGTGTACACATCGGGATACAGATACTCGAACGCTGCCGAGACACACAAAACACGATCTTTTTCAGCATTCGCGCCGTCAAAGATGAATTGACACCAGCCCGGTTTCTCCTCGGTGATGAATTTCGCTTCTGCCGTCACGTCTTTCACCGTCGCAGGGTCCACCAGTCCGTCCGCCGTCCGCGTGTAACTCCAGACGCGTATCGGACGCACTCCGAGAACGTGATACCGATAATTATGGGAATAATGGTCTGCCAGCTCTCCGTCATTCAGAACGACTGACGCGGTTTCTCCTGCTTTCTGCTCAATTTCGGTAAACCGAATCCGCCAGAGACTTTTATCCGGGTGTGCTTCATGAAACGCTTTCCGCGCCAGACGAATTTCCGCGTCGGGAAGAATCCGGATTCCGTACTTTTCGCTCGCGTAACGCGCCGCGTCCTCCTGAAAACGGATAGCTTCCGGTGAATCCGACTCGAATTCCGTGTGACGCGAAGAAACCGCCAGCATGTCGAAACCGGCTAAATTTCCCACTGCGTCGAGCATCGGTTTATAACCTTCCGGCTCAACCGCCTCCCACTCTCTGGGAAACCAACAGCCGAACTCGAGTGGCATCATTCTTCCTTCTAGCACTGTCGGTAACCGCATGGGGTGTTCCGGGTTCAGACTCGGAATTGACTCTGCGAGACAAGATACGCCAATTCCACCGGGGAACATGAATTCACCAGAAAATGCGATTCCGGCAACCAGTGAAAGCAGAGAGGATTTTCTTATTAAAGATTTTTTAACCATGACTATCTAAAACCTTTCTGGGGGAAAAGGAGTGATTTCCTGAAATTAGAGTGTGAAATTTCACACATTATCCGTAGTATAACACACACGATTTTAGATGTCAAGGAATTTTAGAGTTTTTTTGGGAATTTTTGAGAAGTTTTAGAGAATTTCTTTCTTTAAAATATAGGAAATCGGCTTTCCTTATTTATATTTCCTAGCATGAAGGACCGTGGTATGTCCCTCTTGCGGAATTTCCGTTTTATGTTATATTTATAATAATGTGTGGATATTCCGGAATAAGAGGGAAATGGTCTGATGTCTGATGAAACGATTTTTTATACGCCTGAAACGATTCTCGGCGCGGACGGTCTGTTGGCGCGGAGGATGAAGGGGTATGAACCGCGTCAGCAACAGATTGAGATGGCGTGTGACATTCTCGACGCTTTTCTTTCGAAAAATCATCTCGTTATCGAGGCGGGAACCGGCGTCGGAAAGAGTTTCGGGTATCTTGTTCCCGCGATTTTAGCGACTTCTCAGGAGTATGACCGGGACGGTCAGTGTCGGCGACCGTTTCGGAGGATTATTATTTCGACGCAGACAATCAGCTTGCAGGAACAGTTGATTCAGAAGGATTTACCATTTCTGAACAGTCTGATTCCGTTGGAATTCTCGTTTATTCTGGTGAAGGGACGGAGTAATTATATCTGTCTCCGCCGCCTGAAAAATGCAGTCACGAATGCGATGTCGCTCTTTAGCTCTGTGGAAGAATACGACATTCTGGATGATTACCGTGTCTGGGCGAATCAGACGTCTGACGGTTCTCTTTCCGACCTCCATTTTCCTGGAAATCCACGTGTGTGGGAGGAAATCTGTTGTGAATCGGGGAACTGTCTGGGAAAGAAGTGCCAGTTTTATAATGACTGTCTTTATCAGAAAGCGAGACGGCGTATCCGAAATGCACAGATTTTAATCGTAAATCATGCACTGTTTTTCAGCGATTTAGCGGTCCGAAATGGTGGTGGAGCAATTCTGCCGGAGTATGATGCGGTGGTTTTCGATGAGGCTCATTCCATGGAGGCGGTAGCGGGTGACCATCTCGGAATCGGCGTGTCGAACGGACAGGTTGAGTATCTTCTTCGCCGACTACTGAATTTACGAACGAATCATGGAATTCTCGTCCAGTATAATCTTCAGAAAGCGCAGCAACTTGTCGCGGCCTGTTATACGGAATCGTCGAATTTCTTTTTTGAGTTGAACACTTGGTTCGAGCGGAAAGTTCTGGAGCTAGGGAGTCCATTTCGTCCGTCGGAAATCCGTATTCGGCGTCCAGGAAACTTCACGAATCGGCTCAGTCCGGCGCTGGCAGAGTTAGGCGGGTGTATCTTTAACGATGCGCAGGGGGAAGAGTCCGAAGAAGGGCGACTAGAGCTGGAATCCATTGCGGAACGGCTGAATTCTCTTGCGCTGGGAATCGACACGTGGGTCACACAGAAAGCGGAGGATTACGTTTACTGGCTGAATGTGATTCCTGTGGGACGCGGTGGACGGAGAAGCACACCGAAAGTGGAACTGAACGCGGCGCCAATTGATGTGGGACCGTTAATGCGCGAAAATCTGTTTAATAAAATGCAGTCCGTCATTATGACGAGCGCGACACTATCGACGGTGAGAGCAACACGGAAAACGGCTCCGAAAATGGCACCGAAAAGGATGCCGAAAATGATTCTGGAAGCTGGAGAAAATC
>JAUNAI010000289.1 GCA_030527705.1 Planctomycetia bacterium
TATTCCATTTAAAACAGTTTTTCTGGTTATTTTTTAATAGAAAATAAAAAAATGAAGTATATTTTCTTTTTTTAGAAAAATTGCTTGACTTCTGAAAACTGTGAAGTAAAATATACAGTATAGAATTAAAGGGGGGTTGTGTTTTATTATACTTTCAAGACATTCTTAAGTATTTAAGATGTTTTCAGTGTAAAATCATATAGTCTGTGTTATTAATAAGGTCCGTCATAATACGAAAAAGAATCAAAAAGCGTGCGCTACTTTCGCTCTGTCTCTCGGAATGTCGCTATTTTTAGGGAGTGCTACGCTTTACGCAGTCGACTATAATGATGGTGGAACGCATAATCTGACCGCAAATCCGAATCAGAATGTAAATATCAGTAACGGCACGACTTTACCACAACGGGATATTATGACGGTTCTGGTTCTTCATACGGTTCACTTCTTCTTTTCAAGGATCTGAGCGTGACGGGTGGAACCTCGACGCTTACAACACACGGAATCCGTTTCCGTCAGAATGGGAGAGTAAACGTTGCGGAAGGTGCGACACTAAAAACGACGGGAAATATCTCGTATGACCGTGGTGACTCTCTGGATACCGGAATAACTGAACTTGTGAAAAATGGAAAAGGTACGTGAGAAATCACGGCTGGTACCATCGGCATGTATTTCCCAGACGGAAGAAAGCAGCCTTATCAAGCGGGTAAAGTTGTAGTGAATGACGGAACGTTAAAAATGTCCAGTAACGCCACTTTCATGGCTGAAACTCAAGTCATGGTTGCTGAGGGCGCTACAGTCACGATCACTAATAATAAATCGTCAGAAGCTGATTTTAACGTCTATGGCACGCTGAATCTGACTTCTGGGAATGCAATGAAAGCGGGAAATGGTAACATTACCGCGACGGGAAGTAACGCACTTGTGAATCTCGCTACTAACGATCCATTCGGCATGTGGGACGATAAAAACGCTACGAATATTACACTGAAAGACGGCGCAACGATGACGAACTCCGTGAAACGGACTGGTGCGACGGATGGGACTTCTCACTTAACCATGAGCGCGGCGTTGACGCTCGGTAATGGAAATTTAACCAGTACGGGTATCGGTCGTCAAGGGGGCGGTTACGGAAACTACCTTCTGAATCGCGCGATTACGGTTAAGAACAGCGCGAAATCTGCTGATGCCGTCTCAACGGTAGACGCTTATATGTTCGAGTTGCGAAATCATGCTGGAAACTGGACAATTCAGGATGGTGCGACGCTTGAAATGTGTTCCAAAATTTCCGCGCGTATAAATTCGGTAACTTTCGATGGTGGCGGAACATTACGTCCGTTTACGCAGACACGCTCACTTCAGGTTGACGGCGATACATTCGAAACTCGCACGCAGACCATGTCGATTGCACCAAAAAATAAGGGAAATGTGAATGAAAACGTTACGGTAGCGGCGAAAGACATTACTCTCGACCTTCGGGCACTCGGAACGATTCTAAATTCTGCTACTGGAGCAGAAACGGACGCGATTCAGACGGCAGGAAGCGATTGGAAACTTTTGACGACCGGCGCGAGTAACACGATTATGAATGACGGTTTCTTACAGATGGGTGGAAAATTCACTACCACGGAAGATACGGTCATGCAGATTGAGTTAACGGTGAAGGATGGGGCACTTTACGGTCAGACCGTTTCCGCAGAAAATTTTGATATAAATGATTCCACGCTGGAACTCTTCTTCGACGACACGATTAACTGGGAAGAAAATGCCGACCTAGTTTATGCTTACGAGTTGTTCGATTCTGTGTTCAGAACGTTAAACAAATTAATTGTCGATAACACACTCGGCCTGAATTTCGAGCTGAACGCGCTCGGTAACGGTATCATGGATGCTGCCTCCGGTGGCTCCGGTGTTCCGGAACCGGCAACGTGGGTGCTACTCGTACTGGGCGCTGAAAGTATGTTCATCTTCCGTCGCCGTACGTTACGATAAAAATGATGGTTATTCGGTTAGGAGGGAACTGGATGAAAACGTATACTGGATGGCGTGGGGAATTTACGCTGGTCGAGTTACTCGTCGTAATTGCGATTATCGGGATGCTTGTTGGGCTTCTGTTACCAGCAGTCCAGCAGGCTCGTGAAGCTGCGAGACAGATGCAATGTTCCAACAACCTGAAAAACTTGGGACTTGCGGCGTTAATTCATGAGTCGGCCTCAAAACACCTTCTCTCAGGTGGTTGGGAACTGGAATGGGTCGGTGCCCCAGATCATGGTTTCGGCAAGAAACAACCCGGCGGGTGGTTTTATTCCCTATTACCGTTTTTAGAGCAGAATGCAATGTATCAGCTCGGAAGTGACGGGAAACCGGACGAGATTACATCGGAGCAGAAAAAGGGGGCGACCATTACAATTCAGACACCGTTACCGGTCGCACACTGTCCGTCTTGCCGTACGCCGGTACTTTATTTCGGAAAACAAGACAGAAACCGATATAATTCGGAGTTACCGAACACGATTGCGAAATCCGATTATGCTGGTTGTGTCGGTGATGGAAGTGTATATCAAAGTACGAGTCCTTCTTCGATAGCGAGTGCGATGGAAACGATTAACGCAGGAAAATGGTCGCCTACGGGAAACGGTGTAATTTACGGTATCAGTGAAGTAAAATTCGGCGATATTCGTGACGGTTCGAGTAACACATATCTTATTGGTGAGCGTTTTCTACGTCCAGAAACATATTTTGTGGCGGATGGAAATACCGTCGATTTCGGCGACGATTTCGGTCTATTTATCGGAATGGATAACGACACATGTCGTACGACGAATATATCCTATCCACCGTTACAGGACCGTATGGGGGTGGGATACTCGGAGCCTTTTGGTAGTGCGCATGCTGGGGCTTTCGGAATGACGATGAGCGATGGTTCCGTTCATCGTGTTTCCTACTCAATTGACAAGGAAACTCATCGGGATTTAGGAATCCGAAATGATAGCCGACCGGTTCAGTTAAGTGAGTAAGAAAATCCAGTGTGCGAAAAAAAGAAAACTAAAATTATGGAGGGTGCCAAGTGGTTCCCTCCTTTTTTTACTTTATAAACTATTGTAATACACTTGGTATATTACCAGAAGAATCCTCTTATATCATAAAAAAATCCGGCGTATAGAACGTCGGATTTTGGGACAATCGCCGAGAGACAATTAAGTATTCTGACTCATAACAGCATTACATTAAAGGTCTATATCGAAACGGTCGTGCGGAACGAACTGTCTGCTGATATAACGGCCGAGTCGCAGAATATACTCGCGCTGGAAATTCCATTCATTCTGATCCGTGGAGGGAACGACATAATTTCGCGGATAAACATATTCCGGTAAAGATTCTGGCTGATAAATAATCTGTCCCGTTTTCACGTCGATAAGCTGAACATTCATGTCCGCGCGTCCCTGCCAGACATTTGTACCCGCGATGTGATTAAAGCCAAGAAGGTCGATAGCGATGACCTGGTCCGCACCGACAGCCTTTCCGATTTCGATGAAATCGCTCTCCGCTTCCATTCCGTCGCAGTATTTCTCGACTTCTTCATGCGGAATCATCTCGATACTTTCACGTTTTTTCTTCTTACGGAAGTCCTTAATTCCGAGTGCAACACGTGTATTAACCGCCTTGGCCAGCTCATTAGAAACGTCACCATACTGATAGGAGGTAGACGCACGCGGACGGCAGACGACCGCCACTTTCCCTTCCATTTCCATACAGGGAGGATCGACGTTATCTCCATACCATGCGCGACAGAGCACCCCCAACGCCTGTCCGCACCCACTGACACACGGCAACAAAACCCCCAGCATCAGCACGAAAATGCCGACCTTTCCGCAACAATTAAATGATAAAATAGCTGATTTCATGAGGAGCGTCCTCTATTAAACGCTAAAATACTTAACATGTTTCCCATTTACAGTAAGAATTTTAACATAATCGCTATTTTCCCGCAAGACCAATTTCAGATTTTTTTATCAGAATCTTCAGGAAAAGTCTTTTCTCTATATTTCCGCACGAATTCCGCGTAATCTGCCGGCGTATCGATTCCGATTCCCGCACGCGGTACAACGCCAACAAGGATATTATAACCATTTTCCAGAACGCGCAACTGTTCCAAAGATTCAAGTTTCTCCAATTTCGTGCGCGGTAAAGAACTGATTTTCAGCAGAAATTCACGCCGATACGCATAAATTCCTAAATGTTGATAAAACAGGGGCGTTTCCTGCTGTAAGTCGGCCTCTGTCACCCCATCACGCGGATACGGAATCATACTCCGGCTAAAATACAGTGCACGTCCGTCCGTATCGAAAACGACTTTCACACATGCAGGGTCATGAGCTTTTTCCAGTGTCCGAATCGGAGTTGCGAGCGTCGCCATCACCGCGTCCGGGTGGTCACGCAGGAGCGCCGCTACAGTATCAACCGCATCACCGAGAATTTCCGGTTCATCTCCCTGAACATTCACGAAAACGTCTACCTCCGGCATCTTTTCCGCTACCGTCGCGATGCGGTCCGTCCCACACACGATATTTTTAGAAGTCAGAACAAAGTGACCACCGAAAGCCTCGACTGCGTGGACAATTTCTTCATCATCCGCCGCAATCGTAACGCCGTCCGCCAACTGAGACTGTGACGCCCCCTCCCAGACATGCTGAATCAACGGTTTTCCCGTCTCGGAAAGTAATACTTTTCGCGGTAACCGTGTCGACGCCAAGCGTGCTGGAATAATAATCTGGCATTTCATCAGCTGTCCTCTTTCTGTTTTTCTCTGTTTCCCTATTTCTCCGCTTTTCAGCTTTTTTCTATTTTTCTATTTTTCTGCTTTTC
>JAUNAI010000290.1 GCA_030527705.1 Planctomycetia bacterium
TGATTCTTCAGGGCTGGGTCAGTCAGACGAAAGTGATGCTAGAATTCCTTCTCTGTCAGGGATCTGGTGGTGTGCGTACGTTTCCTTATCAGGATGAAACGGGAAAACCGGCGAAAATGCTCATGTTTAACGGCACGAAATGCCACGAGTCGGTTCTTACGACGGAAGTTCCTGGCCGATTTATTCACGCGGGCCTTCTCGCAATCGGTGCAGAACCCGGCACGCCGTTTCAGCTGAAACAGAAAGAAGTGACAGACTCCATGGACGGCGACGATTTCGAGATGGAATTTATCCCTCCGACGGGTGAGGAAATTGAAATTTTTGTTCGCTGGAAGAGCGAGGATGGAAAAACAGTTGAGTACCGCGCTCAGGATTTAATCATCGACGCGGAGGGAAAAACGTGTCAGGTGCCGTGGGTTTTCGCTGGCAGTCTCTTTTATAAGGATAGTGAAAATGTGGAGCGTTATGCTGCGGATTCTGAGGGAGAATTCATCAGCGTTTCTAATTTTCCCACTACGATTCTCGACATTACACAGCCCAGCTCCAGCTCCAATGAGCAACTGATGTATATTGCGAATGAGAAAATTCTCCCTGAGCGTGGCACGCCGGTGACGATTATTTTATCGAGAGTCTCTCCGTAAAAGAGGATTCTCGTGATAGAATCATTCATTCCGAAAATAATATTACTCCGCGTTTAGAAGAAGTAAGCGCGGAGTGATTTTATGAATATTTTTGGTTCTTCTGATATATACTGATTCCACTTGAAAATTCAGGAAAGGGTGATCCTTTCGGGAGGCATTTCTGCAACGCAAAATGACGGTAAAGTGAAATTTTATAGTGCGTCGGGTATAAAATTACCGTTCTGTTTCCGTGTAACAGCCCAGATAACGGTATGATTCCGATTCGCACGAAATCTGATTCAGAATCCGTTGGACACGTGGTTCTTCATTACTTGCCGCGAAATCAAGGAAGAAAACGTAATTTCCGTGTTCTGTCGGAATAGAAGCGACGCGCGTCAGGTTAATATTCTCTTCAGCGAACATTTTCATGACACTAAATAATGCCCCCGGTCGGTTCGGCGTAATGAACGTAATCGAACATCGGTTTCCTCCACAGTCCAGCGGTTTTCGCGCAAGAACGAGGAATCGTGTACGTGTATTTTGAGCGTCGGCGATGCCCGACTTGAGGACTTCCAGATTATAATACCGTGCCGCCAACTCACTTGCAATTGCCACGGACCCCTCTTCCCACGTTTCCGCCAGCATTTTCGCTGCGCCGGCGGTGTCGCTGTACGGAACCGGCTCCCACTTCATCCGCGTAATGAATTTCTGACATTCCGTGAGCGCTTCCTGCTGTGAGTAAACCCTGCGAATATCGTGAAAATCCGTTCCCGGTACGATAAGGACCGCGTGTTCAACCGACATTTCAACCGCACCGACGATGTATAAGTTACTATCCAGGAGATGTGCATTTACCTGGCTCATCATACCACCGACGGTATTCTCGACCGGCACGATTCCGTAATCATAAGAGCCGACCTCAATTCCTTTAAATACGTCACCAATCGTCTGGCACGGAATCGGAGCGACTTCCGGATTCCAGCGTCGCGCGGCCACTTCACTAAATGCACCATGTTCTCCCTGAAACGCCACAAGCGGTTTACTCTCGCTCTGAAGACGCTTACTTTCGCGGAAAATCGTCTTATAAACGTCTTCAATCACCTCGGCCGACAGAAGGGAACGTTCACGACCTTTCAGACTGTCCAGAATCTCCTGTTCACGTGATGGAACATTCAGATTTACGTTCTGTTCCCGTTTAAATTTAATCACAAGACGCGAAACTTCCAAGCGTTTCTGTAACGTCTGTAAAAGTGCATTATCCAGTCGGTCAATTTCATGACGAAGTGATGTTAAATTCAGTTCCATACGATTTCCCTCGATTTTTCTTATTTATCTCTGAAAAATTCCAACAAAAAAAGCCCTCGGTATGGTACCGACGGCTTGGAATTTTCCAGAATTTAATGAATGGAACCGTCAGCGCCTGATTTTTTATTTGAAAACGCCGGGGTCCGAAAGGAAATAACAAACGAACTTCAGCGTTTCTTACTAAAGTAATAAAACGCAAAAGCATACGTAAAGCCGAAAATGTTTGAAATTCCTATATTCATAATGGGTTATTATAATTAATTTTTATTTCGTGTCAAGAGGGGGGAAGAAAAAAAGGACCCGCTTTTTACGCGAATCCTTTTTCCGTTCCGATTTTTATGTAGATTTATTTTCGGTTTAATTCAACATAAATCCCGAATTAATCCATATATTGAACCCAGATATTCCGATACTGAACGTTATTTCCATGACCCTGGAAATAAATTCCGCGAGCTTCGTCCGCTTCATTTTTGCATCCTGGCGTGGCTCCGGTAATTTCCAGATTTTCATGAATCAGGATGCCGTTCAGCGCGACATCAACACGCGCGTTGGCGACTTTCTGACCATTCTCGAATTTCGCGGGCGTGAAGTGGAAATCGTAGGTCTGCCACTTCAGCGGGCTGAAAACCGCGTTGCAAATCGGACGTTTCTGCTGATAGAAACCGCCGCATTCATTGTTTTCGCCGCGGAGACCGAACGAGTCGAGAACCTGACACTCGTAGCACTCATTCAGGTAAACGCCACTGTTCGAGCGTCCCTGACCCTTCGCGCGCGGCATGAAAGAAAGCATGAATTCCACATGAATCATGCACTCTTTTCCCTTTTCGATTTCTTTCGTTGCAAATTCGGAGAACATCGCGCCGGTTTCTTCATTAATCTTGCGGAAACGAGCGAGTTTATCCGTAGAAACCGCCTCTTTCGTCATGCCGTCATACAGCACAACTGCGCCTTCATCACGAGCACCAAGACGGGCACTGACACGGTCCACTTTTTCCGCGACACGGTCTGGCATTCCTGGAACGATGAACGTCATCGTTTTCCCTTCCAGGTCGATTTTCACGATGTCATTCGCGTGATTTTCCGGAATCGGTTGGTTGCGCTGTCCCTCGATATCCATCGATTCGACCTTCAGCACGACGGCGTCACCTTCAATTTTTCCACGATAATAAATGCGGACTTCTTTCGAGGCCCATCCTTGACCGGGGAAACCACCGGGGAAGCCAACAACCGTGAATTTTCCGTCACCGTCCGCGATGCACTGCGCTGCGAAGGTTTTCTCGCCGGCCTGCCAGAGATATTCGCCCTGAATCTGGAAGTCGCGGTAATCTTCCGCTACCGCTTTTACTTCATCGATGGAGACGTATTCATTTTTCTTTTCCTGTGCCAGCAGGCTTCCCGACATCGCAGCCACGAGAACCGCTGCGCTCAAAACCGATGTAAATTTCATATTACACTCCGTTAAATGGGGTTAAAAGGTGAGTAAATTGTAGTTTTTTTGTATTGTACCGCATTTCGTGTAAAATTTCCAGTGGGAGAGCCGGAATTTTTGTGAAAAAAATAAGATTTTTTGAGAAATAACATGTGAATCAATATAATAGAGTGGAATTACTGGGAATCATATATCAAGAGGGACAAGATGGCAGAATTCCGAAAATATAATTGAGAGAAGATGAGTGAGAATATAAATATGAAGATGAGTGAGAAGATAAGTGAGAAGGCGGATAAAGTCTGAGGGAAATGGTGATTTTATTGACTCTGGGCTTAAAATAAATCGACTATTCCCTAACGGATTCTGTCTGCGTCGGTGAGGATACGACGTCTGAGAATACGATGTGTGGGAATCGGAAAATGAAAGTTTTTTTCTACGGAAAGGAAAAATCATGTACTATTCAGAAACAGATACGATTACCCAGAGAAAACGTCGTCGCTCACGGATTTTCTGGACGATACTGATTGGGTCACTTCTTTTCTTGTCATTGCTCTATTTTGCCAGCAAGAAACCACAGGTGGCGAAGAAAATGGAAGCACATAAGCCTGTCGCGCCGATTGAGGCGGTCGAGGTGGATATTAAAGAAGCTGAAATTCCCGCAGATCAGGTACAGAATTTAATTGGTCACCTTCAGAGTGCCTATGACCGTGAGTTCGGCGCGAGTGTCCGTTATGAAACCTGGGCTGAAAAGGCAAAAAAAGATGGCTGGAATGGTGTTGCGGCGCTGTTTCAGAGTTTAGCTAAGTCGGAAAAAGTTCAGGCAGACCGAAATGCGGAAGCGCTGAAAGTTCTTGGAGCGGCACCGATGGCGAATGTTTCTGTGCCGGAAGTTGGAACAGTTGAAGAAATGTTGAAAAAAGCGTCGGAATCTGAAACGGACATTATCGGCGTGTTTTATCCGCTCATCATCGAGCAGGTAAAGAAAATTCCACAGGCGACCGCGTTGGTTACGATGCTTCAGGGTGCGCTGGCCTCCGACGTGGAACATGAGAAAATTTTCGCGAGTATCATGAAAGACCCGAAAGCGTGGAATGATGAAGACCGCGTGATTTCCGTCTGTTCCGTCTGCGGACATATCGAGCAAGGTGAACCTCCGCATCACTGCCCGGTATGTGGCTCGCCCAAAGAGAAATTCTCGCGTACGCCGATTGCTGGAACTGCGAAAAAGTAGTAGATATATACTGTAATGGAGGCGTAATGTTTCCAGAGAGCCTGTAATGGAATGGCGGAGCTGGAATTAAGGTACGGCTGAATTGCCTCAGGGGAAGGGATTTTCCTGTCCCCTGTCTTTTTCTTCACTTTAGGGGGCAGAAATATCCCGTTTTTCTGCGATTCCACCATTCCTTAATTACGCTCTCGACCGTCATTCCATTACGGGCTAATTCATTTAAACTTAGAATTTTTCTGAAAAAAGGATATTCCCCCCCTTGATATTTTAAATACG
>JAUNAI010000291.1 GCA_030527705.1 Planctomycetia bacterium
TTTTCTGTGAAATCCGTGGGATATGAAATTTTCAGGCTAAAATGGGAGGCTGAACAACGTAAATAAGGAATTGCTCTATGCCAACTTATCAATTCGAGGCGATGGACTCGTCCGGTAAGGAGATTAAGGACGTCATTGACGCCCTGAACGAAGAAGAAGCACAGGCTACTATTCGGCAGATGGGTTACTTCGTGACGAAGTTGGCCGTCAAAAAGGACCGAAAGGCCAAGACGACGGTTTCTGGCACGAAACGCGGTAAGTCATTTGCCATGGGGAAAGTGAAGTCGAAAACGCTTACGACGTTTACACGTCAGCTTTCGATTCTGCAGGACGCGGGTCTTCCGATTCTCCGTAGTTTGAAGATTTTGCAGGAACAGGCGAAGCCGGGAGCGATGAAGAACTGCCTTATCGATGTTTGCGACGAGATTGAAGGTGGTCTGACGTTGTCGGAAGCGATGGCGAAATCGCCGAAAGCGTTTAACCGGTTGTATGTCAACATGATTAAGGCTGGTGAAGCTGGTGGTGCGTTGGAAGTTATTTTGCAGCGTCTTGCGGACTTCCAGGAACGGAGTGAAGCGTTGAAACGCAAGATTAAAGGTGCGTTGACGTACCCGGTGGCGGTTATTGGTTTCGCTATTTTGATTTTGATTTTCATCATGATCATGATCGTTCCTCAGTTCCAGAAGATTTTTGATGACTTCGGTACTGAATTGCCGGCGATGACGAAAATGCTCATTGCGATGGCGGACGGTATTAAGGTGTACTGGTGGACGATTCCGGCCGTGCCTTTCGGGATTGTGATGTTCGTGAAAACGGTCTGCAAGTTTAAGCCGGGCAAGACGGGTTGGGACCTATTCTCCATTAAGATGCCGATTTTCGGACAGTTGGTGGAAAAGAACATCGTCGCTCGTACGATGCGTACGCTGGGAACGTTGGTTTCGTCTGGTGTTCCGATTATTGAAGCGTTCACGATTACGCGCGAAACGGCCGGTAATGCGATTTTTGAAAACTTGTTCGACAAGATTCTGTCGGCAATTAAAGAAGGTGAATCCATTGCGGTTCCGATGCGTCAGAACTGTACACCACCATTCCATCCGGTTGCGGTTTTCTGGTGGGCATTCTTTATCGCAGGCCCAGTTGGAGTTTTGTGGTACATGATGAAGATGAAACAGCGCATCCTCGACGACATGGTAATTAACATGGTCGACGTAGGTGAAGAGACGGGTGAACTGGATAAAATGCTTTATAAAGTCGCTGACGTTTTCGATGAAGAAGTCGCGGTGTTGACGGACAGTCTAATGAGCCTGATGGAACCGTTGATTATTATCCTTCTGGGTGGTATGGTCGGTTTTATCGTCATCGCGCTCTTTATGCCGTTGATTTCTCTTATTCAGAACCTGTCCAGCTGATTATTTGGGCAAAAAAAGACCGTTCACCTGTAAAATTCTGAACCAAATTTTGCGGGTGAACGTATTGTTTATGAAATCACATGAAATAGTATAGAAATAAAGTCATTTCGGGGAAAACGAAACATGAAACGGACATGCAGAACGAACCGTCAGGGTTTCACGCTTGTGGAGTTGCTCACGGTTATCATTATCATCGGATTTTTGGCGGGAATGGTTGCGGGCGTTGCGCCGTCGGTGATGCGCTCGGTAAAGCAGTCGGCGATTCGTGCGGAAATTCAGCAACTTTCCATGGCGCTGGAAGCGTATAAAGCGGAACATGGCGAGTATCCGCCGGACCGATCGGATTACGTTTCAAAACACATTATGCGTTGCTATCCGGATGCGAACAGTTCGTCGGTTTATACGACAGTCACGCCGGAGAATGCACTCTATGTGTTTCTTGGTCCGCATAATGCCAATCCGCGTCAGCCTTTTAATGTAGCGCCGAAGCAGGGAAATAACCTGACGAAAGCGTTTTTTGAATTCGCTCCGGAACGGGTGGACGGGAATTATCGGTATTATCCGAGTGGCTGTACGCAGCCGTATATTTACCTGAAATCTCGTGGTGCGACTGGAAACAAGAGATACTATACGTATGGAAGTTACCCGGTTTATCAGGATGAGAACGGAATCTGGTACAATCCAGAAACATATCAGATTATTTCTGCTGGCCTGGACGATGATTGGGGAAAAACGGGAGCCATTCAGGTTGGAGAAGGGACGATTGATACAGCTACAGGTGATAATATCGTCAACTTCGGTAAGAAATTGGTGAAGGACTTACTTGACTGATAGTGAGATGAAGCCTCCTCTTCTATTAGGGGGGGCGATCATTCCTCTGGAAAATAAAATATCAAAATGTAAAGGACGGAGTATGAAAACCCCACGTTCAGCATTTACGCTTATGGAAATGTTAGTCGTCGTCGCGCTTTTGGGGACGCTTGCTGGTATCGGTGCGGCAGGAATGCGTGCGGCGGATAACATGGCGCGTGAACAGCGTACACGTGCGACGCTCGCGAAAGTGAACCGTTTCCTTATGGAAAAATACGCGTCTTATCAGTATCGGCGTATCGAAATGCCGACGATGACGGGCACGAAGCAGGAGTTGCAGAAGGAACGGTTAAAGAGACTGCGTCAGTTGCAGATAAGTGAGATGCCGTGTCAGTGGGATGAAGTGAATGGTTATTCGCCATATCGTCTGCGACGTGCGAAGGACATCGCGCAACGGAACACGAATCAGACGGGTGGAGCCGCGAATGATACGTGGGAACTTTGCTCTGCGGAGCTTCTGTATCAGATTGTGATGGGGATGCCTGAGGCGGAAGAGGCATTTAATGGGCTGGAAGTCGCCGACACGGACGGAAATGGACTGAATGAGTTCATTGACGGGTGGGGAACGCCGATTTTTTATATTCGCTGGCCGGCTGGGTATGTGAATACGGAAGAAGGGGCGAATGTTACATATCCGGTTATCTCTAAATTACAGACATCGATAGATATCCGTGATCCGTTCGACCCGAATAACTGGGAAAATGGATATGCGGTTTTCCCGCTGATTTATTCTTGTGGACCGGACCGGATGCGTGGAATGAATATGGGCGCGAGTGGAAGTGCACCGTGTGTAAAACTTGCGATTGGGGCACCGGAAGCGCAGGAATATTTCGATAATATCACGAATCATAACCTTTAATGGACAGAACTGATGAAGAATTCCATTTTACATAAAAGAAATTCGATTTCCGTGCGTCGGGGTATGACGCTCATCGAGTTGCTGGTCGTTTCAGCGATTATGCTGACGCTCATGGCGGTTTCTGTCCCGGTGTTGACGCCGATAGCGGAAACGCGAGTCGCTCGTGAGACGGCGCGTGGTGTTCAGTCGGCGTTGGAATCGGCGCGTGCACGTGCGATTCAGCTGGGGCGGCCATGTGGAGTGGCGTTGATGCCGTTTCATAGTGATTTTAAATTCGGTTGCATTACGATGGAGCAGCTGACTGCGCCGCCGAGTTACTTAGGAAAATGTTCTGCCAGTGGCGGAAATGTGAATGTTTCGGACTTGCCGATTGCGTTAAAGCGTGGTGATTCGGTTCAGGTAAATGGAGTTGGCGCTCGTCTATCAGTTTCAGGGACTACGCCGAATGTTGGTGCGGGTTTCGACCAGGTTTATGATTTTACCGGTTATGGAACGGACGCTAATGACTGTCTGATTCATTATTTCCCAGTTTCGGAATCGGGGAACGCGTTCGCGAAAGCGTTGGGAATCGAGACTTCTTATATGTTGCCGAAAGGTTATATTGTTGACCTTTATTATAGTGGTGTCGGAGTCAATGGAACGACTTGGAGAGATTCGATTCAGAATCTTCGTTATCCACCAACGATTATTTTTAATCCGGATGGTTCCGCCCTACTCTACCTGAACGGCACGTTGCAGTCGCTGGATAATATGGAAGACCCGAAAATTTATCTTCTGGTAGGAAGCTGGAGTCGGATGCGTGACAGTAGTGGTACGTCGATTGCGGAAGAGGGGGACCCGATTCAGAGTAATGATCAGGATTATAATGCGTTCTGGGTCGTGGTGAATCCGAAAACTGGACTGGTTACGAGTGCGAGAAATCTGGACCAGAGCCGAATCAGCGCGGTGAGTCAGTCGAGTACGAGAGGAGGTAACTGATGATACGGACACAGAAATACTCAGGAATGCAGATGCATTCACGATGTGAGAAACGTAAGGGTTTTACTCTCCTGGAGGTGTTGGTTTCCACCTCGGTGATTATGATTGGCGTTTTCGGTATTGCAGGTGCGGTGGCGTTGAGTGGACAGCTGGTGAAACAGTCTTTCCGTTCTGACATGGCGGCGAATTGCGGTCGCGCTGCGTTACGGACGATGATTACTCAGAACTGGCTGGAAGATTTCGAGGAGGCTGGTGCTGGAGCAGCGACGTATACATATAATTGGAATCCGAGTTTCGGTACATTCAAGGATAAAAGCGGCACGATGGCCATTAATGGCTATGAAGCTAGAATGAAATACGAGGATTTTGATTGTGTGGACCACCTGAAGCAGAATAATGAAGGTCGGAATTTGGATGAATATCCGCCGTATTATGACCTATCTCTGACGAGTGATTATTCATGGACGGGAACGATTCGGAAAATCTCGAACAGTGATTACGCGGAAGTGACGGCAGCTGTTTCCTATAAACGGAATCGGAAGGATAAAATCGGGCTTTCATTTAGTGCGTCGAGTATTTCGGATGATCTCGGAGTGGTGAATCTGCAAGTGTCGGCCCAAGGAAGTAATGAAGATGATCTGGAGTACCTGAAACCCGGTCATTACGTATATCTCACGAATGGGACGCTGGGACACTGGTACCGAATAGGTACATTTTATGCTGGAGAAATGCAGCTTCACG
>JAUNAI010000292.1 GCA_030527705.1 Planctomycetia bacterium
AAAAGAAAAAAAGAAAAAAGGAAAAAGGAAAAGGGAAAAAACATGCCCTACCTACTCGCGCACGATCTCGGAACGTCGGGAAATAAAGCGACGTTATACAGTACGGACGGAAAATTGGTCGCTAGCCGAACGTGGTCTTACGACCTGTTTATCTCGCACGGAAACTGGGCGGAGCAGAGCGCACATGACTGGTGGCGGGCGGTCTGTGAGACGACGAAAGAGCTGGTTTCCACAGTGAATCCGGGCGAAATCGTCGTGGTTTCCTTCAGCGGGCAGATGATGGGGTGTCTGTGCGTCGATAAGGATAGCGAGCCGCTGGCGAATTCCCTGATTTGGGCGGATTTACGCTCCGTCGAGGAGGAAAAGTTTCTGCGGACGAAGATTTCCGAGGAGGAATTTTACCGCATTACTGGACACCGCATGAGTCCCGCGTACGGCGGTTTTAAGTTCATGTGGATGAAGAAACATTTTCCGGAAATCTACGCGCGGACGTACAAGACGCTCAACGCGAAAGATTATATTCTCCTGAAATTAACCGGGAAATACGTCACGGATTATTCGGATGCCTCGTCAATCTGCCTCATGGACCTGAACACGATGGACTGGTCAGACACGATTCTGGACCTTGCCGGTCTGGATCGGGCGAAAATGCCGGAACTGCACCGGTCAACGGACGTGATTGGGAAGGTGACGCGCGAGGCGGCGAGTGAAACGGGACTTCTGGAAGGCACGCCGGTTGTGTGCGGTGGCGGTGACGGAGCGTGCGCGGCTGTCGGAAGTGCCTGTATCCGCGAGGGCGTCGCGAATTGCTGTCTCGGAACGTCATCATGGATTTCGATTTCGTCGCCGACGCCGATTTATGACCCGAAAATGACGACGTTCAATTTCGCCCACATCGTGCCGGGCTACGTCATGCCGACGGGGACGATGCAGTGTGGCGGTGGGTCGCTCGACTGGGCGGTGAAGACACTCTGCAAGGACGCGGACGACGTGACGATTTACGCCGCGATTCAGGAAGAAGTTCTCGCTTCTCCACCAGGTGCGAAAGGTCTTATTTTCCTGCCGTACCTGATTGGTGAAAGAAGTCCGCGCTGGGACACGAACGCCAAAGGAGCCTTTATCGGCCTGACGCTCGAACACACACGCGGCGACATGATTCGCGCGGTCATGGAGGGCGTGGCGATGAATCTTGACCTCGTCCTGAAAGTTTTCACCGCTCGAACCGCCATCAATCAACTGACGGCAATCGGCGGCGGAGCGCGAAACGACGTGTGGCTTCAGATTTTTGCCGATGTTTTTGGGGTGCCGATGATGAAGCCGAACCACTTGGAAAGTGCGACGAGCATGGGCGCAGCGATTACCGGTGGCGTGGGCGTCGGGGCTTTCGAGAATTTCGACGCGATCGACCGTTTCCTCCAGCCAGAAAAAGTCTTCCATCCGTCCGACAACCGCGAGGTTTACGACGGACGAAAAGCATTATTTGACGAGTGTTATTATCAACTGAAAGAAACTTTCACGCGTTTAAGTAATTGCGATTAACGGGGTACGACTTATTCAGCGTTTCCTAAGGATTCTGAATGGGGAAAGCGGGGAGTGATTTTCTTTCCTCCTCCTTTCCACTTTTCTACTTTTTACACTCTTAATCCTCGTCATCGTACGGTAAATACCAATTCGGACATGATTCCACGTAAATTCCCTCCGGAAATTTCAGGCGGGAAAGGTCGCATTCCGCATTGGTACCGAAGTGCATATAATAATCCCAGCCGAATTGGAGGTAGCTAGCTTGCGGACCGCAAAAATCCGTGTAGAAATCCCCACGCAACGCAAGAATCGTGAGCAACTCGATTTCCTCCAAATTGCAGATTCTGCCGGGTTTCAACGACGCGATAAAATCGTCCTCTAAAGAATACGTCCGCGTATTGGTAAAAAAGAACGTCGGGATGCGTTCCCAATATGTCCCTTTTTCATCAAGCTCATCCGGCGAAATCTGAATTGCGGGAATATCCAAAATATCCTCTGGATAATCATCTTTAAACTGATCCACATCGTCCATCAAGACAAAATGCCGAATATTTCCAGATTTTTTGGAATTTTTTGCGCATGGAAGCTCCATAAAGCGACTACGCTCTGAGAATCCCTGCCATTGAAAGCGCCATGACCCACAGAACCGAATCGTCATTTCCGAAATGTTGCACGCCTGAAGCAGGATTTTCAGCGTTTCGATATATTTCGCTTCCATTTCAAAATATTCGCTGGCGGTAAACAATTTTCCGTCGAAAACCTTTCCGATGTCAGCAATTGATGTCCACTCGTCGCAGACGTAATATCCCAACTCTGTCCGGTATTTCGGGGCGTATTTGATAATTCTTAATTCTGTTTTGTGCATGTTTGAATCTATCTTTTGGTGAAATTATTCTAATTTTTGGCTGAGCTGAACTACTTGAAATCGGCATTCAGTTTTTATCACCAGATTTTAATCGTTAATTTCATTAACTTCTTCATACTGCGTATTTTTCTCATTTAGCAAATGTCCGTTTTCGTCCCGTTTAACGCGTCGTTCGTTGGCGGCGAATTGATAAAGAACGTTCAAGAAACTATCCGCGATTTTTCGCGCAACACAACGTTCAAAAAAGTCCCATGCAATAACCGACTCGTTCGGGTCGTTCGTGTCGATGCACCAATATTCGTCTCCCTCGTCGCTATATATGGCGATATATTGATGAGGAAGTTTCGCAAATTCACGTCCTTTTAACGTCAAAAAAACGACGCTCGGGTCACCGTAAGCCTGTGCGTTATCTAACACGATTCCATAAATGTCACTGGAATAAGTATAAGTAAATTCAAGAACTCCCCATTTAGCCAAAAAAGTCCGATAATCTTTAGGGAATTTCAGTCCCAATAATGCCTCCGCTTCTTGAATGGATTTTTCTGAAGCAGGAAAAATTTTCTTTTCAGATGTGAGCTGCGATAACGCAAAAATCGGATTTTCCGCAATACACGCCTCGACTTCTTCAAACGTATGTTTTTTCATTTTGTATTTTATTTATTTAAATACTAAGAGTTTTTTGAAGGGGGAGTGTGAGGGGGAAACAATTTTGCAAAAATGTTTTCCACCTCACGAATGTTTATGTCTCACAGAGCTAAACACTTTACGCAAGATTCCACCCTAATCGGGAGGAACTTGCTACCCGGAATGTCGTTACGTCCGTGGGAGAAACCATTTTTGCAAAATAGGTTTCTCCCAGACTCTCTTCCAAAAAAACTTTTAATCGCGTTCTGCGACGCTTGCTTTTCTTGTTTTTCTTTTTTCTTTCATTAATAATGGAAGCGAATGAGCGTTTTTTCCGTCTTCGACATGCCGGAAATCGGGACGAGGATAAAGTTTTCCGTCACGACAGGCTGATATTCCTCCCCCTCAAGAATCGTCGCCGGTGGCAATTCGTGCGCGGTCGGGATGTACGGAAGGAACGCGATAATCGGACGTCCGCCACGCTGGGAACCGTTACTACACAGAAGGTCGAACGTCTTTTCGCCACGGAGTGGAGTGATTTCCAGCGTCCAGACCGTCTTTTCCGCTCCGTTTTCGTCCGTTTCCATCGAGCTGGTGAGTTTCTGCTCCCACCCCGACGGTTTCTCAACGAGTGCATTTTGCCATGCGGGGTCGCCGTAAATCGCGACGACGTTCATGTCGAATTTCAGTCCCTGTTTATCCATCTCGCCTAATTTCAGCGTGTCGGCGTTCAAAAGTCGATGCACAAGTGCCTGATTATTCGCGAAAAACGCCTCGCAGAGTGTGAAACGTCCCGGTTGCTCGATAAAATAATCCTGCACGCCCCAACCCATGTAGCCGAACCAGGTCGGAACGACGTAACCGACAAGCATGTTTACGCCTGCCGAGTGAACGAGCGACGGTGCCATACAACCGTCTGTTTTGATGTGCCCAATCAGGCAGTTTCCCGAAGCAAGGTGCGATTTCGGACGCTGGGACTGAATTGGAAATATCTCCCCATCAGTCGTTTTTCCGAAAAGTTGACCGTCTTTCGCGAGAAATTGACCGTTACGGTAGGAATACCCGATCTGCCAGTCACCTTCCGTGGCGTGACCGGAAGTGACGAAAAGGTCGGCAGAATTCAGCGCGTCAGCGATTGCGTGCGTCGTGTCGTCCGGTGCGTCGTGCGAGATGATGACTTTTTCACCCGGTATTTTGGTCCGTTTCAGATTCTTGGCGCCTTCATCGTACCCGACACCCGACTCGAAAAGGTCGAAAGCGACGTCCGTCCCCGCCACGACGGAACATACCGGTGTGTCCGGCGTCGCGATGATTCGTAACGCGTCCGCCGCTTCATGTCCGGTCAAAATCGCCCAAAACGCATCCGTGTACGGGTCGTCGTCCAATGACCGCATTAAAACGTGCGTAATCATGACGAAACGCGCTCCTGCCTCCGTCGGCTTCGCCACGAAACAGACATAACGGTGCGTCGATTTTCGCAGTTCCTCCAGAATTTCCGCCGGTTTCTGAGGATTCCACGTAATCACGGAAACGTCGTATTTTTCCGCGTGTTTTGCCTCCAGTGCCGTCACGACTTTCCCCCACTGCGCGTCGGTTTTCGTCTCTTCACTCACGAGAATCGTGTACGTCGGTTTCTGGGAAACTTCCTGTTTTCCATTCTGTTCTTCCGCAAAAATCGCCTGCGTCTCAGCTAAGAACATGAAAAAAAGGACGAGGAAAATCCGTTTTAAAATCGTTTTAAACATATTAAATCACCCTTAACCTAGAAACAAAAACCATTAAATCTCCCACAGATTCCACAGATTTCATAGATTTCAGAGATTTTTTATATTTCTGATCAT
>JAUNAI010000293.1 GCA_030527705.1 Planctomycetia bacterium
ATCTTCCAGTGCGCACAACACGCCGAGTCGACAGCCACACTCAAATAGCGCGGCAGTTTTACCGGTAATAATCGCGTAATACTCATCTTCAGTCAGGTCAAAACGTCCGCGACTTCCGACCTGCCGCATCTCACCGTCACACAGTTGGCAACTCGTCTCCGCCACGATTCGATTCACGGTAATATTATCGAGTTCCGCCACACTCAGCATCGCGCGCGCGACCATATAATCGCCCATCAGAACACTCGTTTCATTATCCCAGACCGCGTTGACCGTGGGAAGATGCCGTCTGGTTTTCGCTTCATCAAGAATATCGTCATGAACGAGAGAGGCAGTATGAATCGTCTCAAGAACCGCCCCAATCACGTGATGAATAGGTCGAATCTCGCCCCCCATGAGCGCAAAAAAGAGGTGTAACGCCGGACGCATACGCTTTCCGCCAAGCCGAAATCCATGGTCGGCAACCTGCTGGATAAACGGATTATCGTTCGTTAAAAAGTGTCTTAACAGTTGCTCAACTTTCGATAAATCGCTCTGAATAATAGCATAAAACTCTTGAAGTGGCGTCGGTAACTGATTCACGGAAAAACTCTTTTCCATATATTCCCCCATTTTTCACTGAAAATTATTCCTAATTATACCACATTTTTCCTAAATTGGTAGGGGGACGCTTGAAACTTTTCCCAAAATTCTTTTTCCACCCCTTTACAGAACGGACGGCATGTGTTATAATACGGAGATGAAAAGGGATATTCCCACCAAATTTCGTGAACTTTATAGTGTGTTTTTATTTTTTCACTTTACTATGGAGAAAATGCAGACGGAATTAAATTAGATTAAGATAAACTATTCTTATTAATAAGATTTTACGGTTTCTAAGTAAGATATTTACTCATACCAACCGTTATGCGGGAGTAAGTATATTCATTGAGTAAGGAATCGTGACGTCCCTAGGGCGTTACGTGCTTACTCGGAAAATTCACTGCTGAAAGGCGCTCTTTTGGTATGGAGTTGTGAGTTTTTTACTTGGAGCGTGGCGCCCTTTTTTGCGCCCAAAATCGATACTGATTTCACTTAAAAATACAGGAAGGGTGCTCCTTCCGACAGTCGTTTCCGCATCGCGAAACGATGGAAATACGGATTTTACAGTGTGTCGGATATAAAAATCTCGTCTGTCTCCAGATTTTCACGAAAGGGTAAACCATGGACGAGGATAAACTCATTAAGTTCACGATTGGGCTTGTTATTGGAGGAGTATGTTTTGCGATTCTCATCTTCATATTAATATTTACGGGGGTAATCGAAAGTGTTGAATATACCCCTGAAGAAGTGGAAAAATTTAAGGAAAATCCTTATCTCGAATACGTTCCGGTCGAACCATTCCCACACTGAGGAATCCGAATTTCTAAAATAACAGCGTTAAAACCGGTGTTTTGTGAAAAAATCTGGAGAAATTTAAGAAAATTTCGCAAAATTGTATGGGGAAACCTTGAAATTTCTATCGAAAAAAGATATATTAGAGTAAATGTCTATAAAGTCGTTTCTGCGGAAGTTTTTCTCTCACAGAAATGACGCTTTTATTTCGGGGGTGTGGCAGAGAAATTCACGAAAATTTCGAGAATTTTTTCGGTTACATCTTTTGAAAAGTTTATCAATTAAGGAGTTGTAACACATGGATCAGAAAACCATCAATGTCGCGATGATCGGCCAGGGATTTATGGGAAAATCCCACTCGAACGCTTGGAGTCAGGTCAATAAGTTCTTTAACCCGCCGATTGCACCGGTCATGCACACCGTTTACGGTATGGAAGCGGAACACCCGGAAGTGTTCGCTCAGAAATGGGGTTGGGCGAATGCCTCGACGAATTGGGAAGAAACCGTCAAGTGTCCGGAAATCGGCTTGGTGGACATCGTAACGCCGAACTTCATGCACGCTCCACCGGCGAAAGCCGCAATTCTGGCTGGCAAAAAGTGCGTCACCTGTGAAAAACCGATTTCCGGCTCGCTCGACGACGCGCGTGAAATGGCGGAAGCCTCCGAAAAATATAACGTTCCGTCTTTCGTGTGGTTCGTTTATCGCCGTTGCCCGGCCGTCGCTTATGCGCACCAGATGGTCAAGGCGGGGATGCTCGGTGACATTCTTCACATTCGTGCGACGTATCTGCAGGACTGGGCGGACGAAAATGTTCCGATGACTTGGCGTTTCAAGAAAGAAACCGCTGGTTCCGGAGCGCATGGTGACCTGAACGCGCACATCACCGATATGACTCGTTTCGTGGCGGGTGTGGAAGTGGAAGAAATCTGCGGCGCGATTAACAAGACGTTCGTGACTCAGCGTAAAAAGCTCACTGGTCTGATTAACCAAACAAATATCATCGGTGGCGCGACCAGTGGCGCGGCGGAATATGATGACGTGACGGTCGACGACGCGGTCATGTACATGGCGAAATTCAATAATGGCGCGATTGGCAGTTTCGAGGCGGCGCGTCAGGCGACTGGTAACAAGAACGCCAATTACTTCGAAATTAACGGTACGAAAGGCTCGCTGAAGTTCGCGTTTGAACGCATGAACGAACTGCAGTATTATGATGCGACTCGTCCGAGTGGCGTTCAGGGTTGGACGACGATTCTCTGCACGCACGGCGCGGATCATCCGTATGTCAACAACTGGTGGCCAGATGGACATCTCATCGGTTATGAACACACGTTCACGAACATGGCGTATGACGTTCTTCGTTTCATCGACGGTCAGGAACCGACCATTCCGCTTGCGACGTTCCGTGATGCGTATCAGACGCAGCGTATTCTGGAAGCCGCTTTGATTTGCGCGGAAGAAGGACGCTTCGTCAAGCTGGATGAAGTGAAATAAGAAGCACACGCAAGAAAGCGACGTAGTCGCGATTAAAAGTTTTTTTGAAAAGGGGTCTGGGGGAAAACTATTTTGCAAAAATGTTTTCCCCCACGAGCTTAAAAGCGAGACGGGTAGCAAGTTCCTCCGAGTTTACTCGGTGGAACGCGCGTTGGTGTTTAGAAATTACGCCTACGTCAAAACCCGTCCGACGCTGAAAAAAGTTTTATATCTAAACACAAACGCCGAATTTCACCCTACCGGGAGAAATCGGCTATCCGTAAAGAATTTACGTCCGTGGGGAGACAACATTTGGAATGTTGTCTCTCCAGACCGTACCACAAAAAATTTCAAAAACTTCTTGATTGCGATTTCGTCACTATTTTCATAGAAAGGCTTACACCATGCGTTTCCTTCCCACCTCTGCCTCCTCCAGCGCAATTACGGAAACGGAAGATGAAATCCGATTTGAGTTTCGAGACATGCACGGCGCAGGATTCGTGGGAATTGGCGTTCTGATTCTGTTATATATCGTGGCGGTCGTCGGAATTTACTGGGGCAGTGCGCCTAACGAAAAATCACGTTGCTTGGCATGCGCAATTTACTTCGGATTCGTGTTTTCTGCATTCATTATTCCCATTCTCTCTAGCTTTTTGGACACGGCTGTATGCGTGCTGAACCGCGACGGTTTCACGAGCCAAACACGTTTCGGGTGGTTTCATTTCGGGCGGTGTCATATTCCCATCGCGGAAATCATCGGTTTTGCGAGCCGTAAGCAATTAAAAACGAAACATTTCGGCGTGTACATTTATCTTATGGACGATCGTCCTATACTCTGCCACTCAAAAATGTCGCAAATGCCAACGCCATTCGATGATTTTACCGTCGTGGCAAATCGTTTCGTAGACCGTTTTCACCCAGTTTCTCACTCTGCCACGTCCGCGATTCGGCAAGCGTCTTGCGCTTTTACGTCGGAAAACTCAGAAGAAATCACGCCATTAATACTGAATCGGGAAGAAATTCCGCGCCAGACGGAAAACATGCCAATTCCCGCATTTTCAGGTATGAAAGTCGTTCAGAAGACGGAAAACGGGCGTTTTTTCCTCTCGATTCGCCGTGCGTGGAGCGCGTTAGACTTTATTCTTCTTTTTTTGGGGATTTTTTGCCTTATCCAGCCGTTTCTTTTATGGCTTTTAGCTTATAAAATGGTCAACATACCGGAAATGTGGCAAGAATTAGTGTGTGGTATTTTGGACACAGAATATACCCGTGTTGTGATAATGCCCGCGATTGTCTGTCTTATGTTATATGCGTGCAACACGCACCGGTCGCTGATGACAGATGTCTGGCGACGGGACGAAAACGGAAACGCGACGTATCAAAAGAAAATTCTTGGAATGCCGTACAGCAAGATTTTTGATTTTAACGTGAATAACGCAACGAAATATATTTTCACCAACGAGATACCCAACGTGAATAGAATGTGGACCTTAACCCTTACTAACGACACTGGATATGAACTCGCGCAGTTCGAGTTTCTGACCTTCCGCGAAGCGCTGTGGTTGGCGAGAAATAATGTAGTCACTGAATAAATAACGTTTGGGGGAGGCGACTTAATAAGCGACTCCTTAAGGAAACAGAGAAAACACTATAAATAAATTGTTCAAGAAAGATTTTATGAAAACTTCAATCTTCCATTTTTCCTTCCTTCTTCTCCTTTTCGCGTGTTTTTCGGGAGTTTCTCTTGCGGAAGACGCGGACGGAAATGGGATAAAAGTCACGAATTACACGGACGGAACGGTCATCGATTATCCAGTCGCACTCATTTATGGCACGCTCGCGGATGAGTCGGCTACGGAAATTCTCTGCCGGAATCTGACCTCCAGCCGTTCTACGAAAGAGATTTCTGGTTCGGCGTATCAGGGACGTTTTAAGGTTCTCGCAGGTATTTTTCAAGGTCGATTTCGTTCCGTATTTTGCGGGGTCTGAGAAATCAAA
>JAUNAI010000294.1 GCA_030527705.1 Planctomycetia bacterium
TTCCCAAACCTCGTAAAATACGGCACGAAACCGACCTACCAAACAACCCTAGAGGGTATTTAGCCTGTTTTTCGATGTTTCGGAAAACAGGCTTTTTTGTGGTTAAATGCCATTTTTTACGGCATCTAATGAATTTTTATCTGGTTTTCTTTGGGGCTATTTGTGACCCTATGAAACTACTTAATGCCTCTTACTTTCCCTCGTTTCTTGTTGAGGCTTGGCGGTAGGCGGAGTCGGGTGCTTTCGTGTAATGTTTCAGGCTAATATCCGGCGAATGCCCCATCCACTCACAGACGATATAAAACGGGTAAATGTCCTGTAATTCCGAATCCCGATTTGCTCGGAGGTTCATAAAAAGTTTCGGCCATTCGTGAATTTTCGCCCGTCTCAGAACCTCGCGGAGTTGCTTCCGAAGTAACGCCCCCGTCCGTTCCGTGTCGTCCATTCCGGGGAAAATCGGTTCATTTCCCTCGTTCTTTTCAGTTTTTGAGGGTATTTCAGCCCGATACGCTTCCAACGCCTCGCGAATTTCCGGAAAAAGCGGAATATAACGGGTCTTAAAATTCCCCTGTTCCTGCTCCGCTTTCGTCGTCTTTTTGGGAATACAGATTCTAATTTTGCACTCGTCCCACAAAATATCGTTCCACCGCATATACACGATTTCCGACGGCATTCCTCGACCGTTGGCAGACTGACAGCCTTTAAGACATTTTCATCCGGCTCGACGAATGGTGAGTTGTTCTCATCGTCGTATCGTTCCGCATACGCGCGGAGGTATTTTTCATCTCTCATCATGTTTTTTTCTCCTTCCGGTTACACCCTCCCGCCACCACGCGGGGAAATCCTTAGAAATGGTAATTTTAGGTAATGAGCGCGTTTTCTGCGCCCTGACTTTCGCCCCTCTTCACACTTCGTCCCGTGCGCTCTCCCATTGTCGGATTCCGCCCGACCGGCGGGACTCGCCCAAGGCGAACAGTAAACCGGCAACAGTACCACTAACATTTTCGGCACACAACGTAGACATTTAGCGCGCTCGATGGCGCGAGAAAACCTAGAGTAATTCAAGATGAATAAATTGGAGAATTTAACCACAAATAGATTTTAATATACGTAATTCCCTCGTATTTTCCCTCTGTTTGATTTCGCAAGTATCGTATTTTACGGCACGAAACCCGCCTTCGGGATAACCCTAGAGGTCATGATTAAAGTATCTGCGTGAAAACCTCCGGATTAAGTTCAGGACCTGTTACCGTGTTATTACTTGCCCCTATAAAGGTGAATAAAGGATATTTCACGCCATCCATAAATGATAAATCGTCCGTTTTAGAATAAAAATGATGACAAGACGCCATCTGTGAATGATAATTATCCACTACATGATAAATGGACAGCGCGACACTATCATCTGCCCGTGTAAAATCATTATTAAAACCTTAGGGTACTCCCCACATACGGTCCCCAGAACCAGAAAACGCTTCACCCCGTAGGAGTGATTAGATCACAACACACGGCGAATCCCCCAATGGGGTGAGATCGGTTTTCTGGAAACTTCCCAATCAAGGACTAACCACCTAGCTATTAATAATCCCCCTTACAGGATAACTAGACGGTATTCCGTCGGTTGCTCTGTACAGGATTAACGCTTGTTTCGCTAGGTGCGTTTTAACCCCGAGTCTGACCGTCGCCGTAGACGATATATTTATAACTCGTCAACTCACGCAAACCACATGGACCGCGAGCGTGGAACTTGTCGGTACTGATTCCGATTTCTGCGCCCAATCCGAATTCACCACCGTCATTAAAGCGCGTCGAAGCGTTAATCATAACTGCGGAACTGTCGATACGCAGAGCAAATTCCCTCGCCGCCGCTAAATCGTTAGTGCAGATCGCTTCCGTGTGACCGGAACTACATTTATTAATGTGCTGAATCGCCTCGTCGAGCGTCTCCACCACCTTACAGGAAATAATCGGACCGTGATATTCCGTGTAGAAATCGTCCTCCGTCGCCGGGACTGCAAAAGGAACCGAGGCGCAAGTCGCTTCATCACCGCGAATTTCCACACCACGTTCTTTCAGCGCATCGGCAATTTTCGGCAAGAGCGTGTCCACGACCGCCCGGTGAACCACCAGCGATTCCGCCGCGTTACAGACACCCATCCGCTGACATTTCGAGTTAATCACGATGTCCAGCGTCTTCTGTTCTTCCGCCAGCGCGTCAACATAAACGTGACAATTTCCAGCAAAATGCTTAATTACCGGCATCGTCGCATCCTGCGTGACACGGCGAATCAACCCTTCTCCCCCACGCGGAATCGTAACGTCAATGAACTGGTTCATCTTGAGGAAGTGACCAACAGCGTCTCTGTCCGTAGTGGCAACAAGCTGAACCGCATCACACGGAATTCCGACTTCTCCTGCCGTCTCGGAGAGGATTTCGGCAATTTTCATACTGGAATTGATGGCTTCTTTTCCGCCACGGAGAATAACCGCGTTACTACTCTTCACGCAGAGTGCCGCCGCGTCAGCCGTCACATTCGGACGGGATTCATAAATGAAGAAAACCACTCCCAGCGGAACACGGACCTTCTGAACGTCCAGACCGTTAGGACGTACCTGCGACGAAATCACCTCACCGACCGGGTCCGGCAACTTCGCGATATACTCCAACGCCTGCGCGATGTCCTCGACACGCTCAGGATTCAGCTTCAGGCGGTCAATCTCCGCCGGAGTCAGATTAAAACCGGGCGCAGCCGCGATATCCTTATCATTCGCCTCCAGAATCTCCGCAATCCGTCCGCGTAACCTCTCCGCGCTACGATTCAGCCAGTCATTCTTCTGCTTCCCTGTCACACTCGCCAGCTGGGCCGACGCAATTTTCGCACGCTGGGCAACATCCAGACAATACGCTTCCAAGTTTTCAATTTTCATAAGTTTCAATCCGATTCCATTAGTGAATATCTATGGCACGCCAAATTCATAATGAAGGTGATCCAGCCCAACCTTCCCTTTTAACGCCTCCCATTTTAGAGGAGGTCGTGAGCGTAGCGAACCGGAAGGGGCGGGGAGGTTCATAGCCAAGGTAAAGGCCCGAACTATTACTAATCCCCCTTACAGGATGAATAGACGGCGAGATTCGCCGTCCATAAATGATAAATCGTCCGTTTAGGATAAAATGATAACACAATACTCCGTAAAGGATTATCATCCTACAGGATAAATAGACGGCAGGACACTAAGACGCCTGTTTTTCGGGTACGTATTGTGCTTTAATTTAACCCCGTTTCCAGCGCAATCGCTTTATCCGCAATGTCGTGTCGGCACCACGCACGCTCCCAACGTATCTTCCGAACTGCCTCATAAGCGTTCTTTTTCGCCAACGCGATACTCTCGCCGAAAGCCGTCACAGTCAGAACACGTCCGCCTGCATTCACGATTTCTCCTCGATCATTAACCTGCGTACCACTATGGAAAACCTTAACATCAGGCATTTTCGCCACTTCTTCCAGACCGCTAATCGGAAAACCATACGCACTCTTACCGGGGTAACCGTCCGAAGCCATCACGACACCGACCGTCGGACGCGGGTCCCACGATAACGGACCAAGTTTATCCAACTTCCGGTCAATCGTAGCTTCCATCACGTCTACCAAGTCCGTCTTCAGACGCATGAGCAACGGCTGACACTCTGGATCACCAAAACGTGTATTATATTCCAGAACCTTAATTCCCTGCCGACCAATCATCAGTCCAGCATACAGAACACCAGAGAACGGGCATTCCAACCGATTCATGACGTGAACTGTCCGCACGAGGATATTCTCTTCAATCCAGTGGAGCGTCTTCTCATCGACCAACGGAGCCGGGCAATACGCCCCCATTCCGCCCGTGTTCGGTCCCTTATCACCATCATACGCCGCCTTGTGGTCCTGACACGGTGGGAGGGTAACAATCGTTTTTCCGTCGGTAATCGCCAAGACACTCGCTTCCTGACCGATGAGCTTCTCTTCGATGACGAGCTTCTCGCCCGCCATGCCGAACTTCTTATCAATGGTCATTTCCTGAACCGCTGAAATCGCGTCCGCCCGATTCTCGCACACGTAGACGCCTTTCCCAGCCGCCAAACCGTCCGCCTTCACCACAACCGGCATATCCTCCCGGTTTTTCAGGTACGAAATCGCGTCCGACGCGTCTGTAAACGTCGCAAAATCAGCCGTGGGAATCAGACCAGCTTTCAACGTGTTTTTACAGAAAATCTTACTTCCTTCCAGTTGCGCCGCCGCTTTTGAGGGACCGAAAACCCGTAAACCTTCCGAGCGCAGAGCGTCCACGATTCCGCCACACAGAGGCTGTTCCGGGCCAACCGCGACAAGTTCCACGTTGTTCTCTTTCGCAAATTGGATAATCTTCGGGAAATCCATCGGGTTAATCGCGACATTTTCCGCATCGAAAAAGGTTCCGACATTACCGGGAGCGACAAAAACGCGGTCTACGCGCGGACTCTGAGAGATTTTCCACGCCATCGCGTGTTCCCGACCACCGCCGCCAATCACCAAAACTTTCATGAAACGCCTCCTGTAATCACGTACCCGAAAAAAATCGTCCATCAATTCTTAATTATACCACATTCCCCAATTCCGTCAAGGGGGGAGGTTATGTGTCCAATTTTAAAAGAAACACCACACTATCTCCCCACCCTGTAATGAAAAATGAGCACTCATGGATGGTTCAATGCCATCTATTTATTACCCAGCAAACAATTATCATTCACAGATAGTGCCTTGCTATTATTTTACTTTATAACAGACATTCTATCATTCTATCAT
>JAUNAI010000295.1 GCA_030527705.1 Planctomycetia bacterium
TTGTTGTTTGCGATAAGTTTTGATTTTTTAAGGGGGTTAGTGTGAACAGCCCCTAATTTAGACGAGTAAAAGGATTTGCGTGTTATGGTGAATGTAAAAAAACACCTTTTAGTCGTGTTTAGAGGTTTCTGTGTTTTCATGTGGGGAGTGTTTTCTGCGCCATTTATCTCTTTTTTATTTGCGGACCATTTTTTGACGGGTGTGACGGCTGTGGAGTCGTCGCTGGTCGCGAATATCGATAAATATCAGAAAGAGAACGCGTGTGATGGGGATTTCGATTCATACACGGTTCTACTTGATGACACGCCGACAGGAAACGACGAAACGCGGATTCCACCTAAAGGTGACGCACCGGTGACGGGGTTTATCTGGTTTGATTTGGGACGTCCGTGTGATGTGTATGGCGCGGAGATTTTTGCGCCTCGGAATAATTTTTATGCGCCGAAACGGCTAGACGTGATTTATCGGTCGCTGGAGGATCATTCCGAGAAAACAGCGCTCACGAATCATCAGTTTACATATTTTAGTAACGGTCAGTCACGTACGATCGTTTTTGAGTGTATCCGCACGCGTTTTATTGGATTCCGTTTTCATGAGGCTTTCGACACGGGGCGTTTAAAATATGCTATCATTCAGTTCGGAGAAGTTCGATTCCTTGGCGTTGACATGGAAAAGAACGTGGGAAAAGTGCCGACACTCGATTTATCGAAAGTGAAAATTGGACGATTAAGTTATGCTGACGCGCTCGTGAATCAGAATTTCGTTCTGAATCGAAAAAAACTACCGTTTCCGGAAGAGCGACTTCTGCACGACTGGAAAATGCAGGACGGTGTGAAGGAATTTGGTTCAGAAACGGAAAAAGAGGCGTATCTTCAGAAATGTCTCGCACGGCGGAAGGAGCGGCTGAAGAACGTGTCGGGCTTCTGTCGGGAATACATTTTCGCGAAACACTGCCAGTTGGCGAATCAGCCGGCTTTCGCCTCGACGGCGTTTTTGAGCGACTCAATTTATAAGGACCGCCTTGGCGACTGGCGGATGGGCGCGGAGCTGTATCGGTTACGCATTGACGAGGAAGGAAACGTGCAGATTACGCCGATTCTTGACGTTCCCGGCGGAATCGTCCGTGACCCGGCGGTGTCGTACGACGGAAAAATGTTGGCGTTTTCCATGCGTGAGAGCGAGGCGGATGATTATCATCTTTACACCATGAATCTCGAGACGGGTGAGACGCGGCAGATTACTTTCGGGGAAGGTTTAGCGGATATTGAGCCGTGCTGGTTGCCGAACGGGGAGTTGATTTTCAGTTCGACGCGCTGTGACATCTGCGTTCCGTGCTGGTCGAGCGACGTGACGAATCTGTATCGGTGCGACGCACAGGGACGGTATCTTCGGCGTCTGACTTTCGACCACGCGCATAACGTCGCGCCGTCGGTTCTGAATGACGGAAGAATCGTTTACACACGCTGGGAGTATAATGACCGAAACTCGTCGCCGATTCATAAACTTTTCATGATGAACGCGGACGGTACGTCGCAGACGGAGTTTTATGGGAATAACTCGATTTCTCCGTGGTCTCTGATTCATCCGGCAGCGTTACCGGGAAGTTCGAAAATTTTGGCGATTGGTTCCGGACATCACACGGACCAGGCGGGGCGACTGATGCGGATTGACCGCACGAAAGGGACGCAGGAAAATGAGGGACTAGAGTACGTTTCGCCCGTGGAAAAGTTCACGCCGGTGAATGTTGACCTTTTCGCGCATGACGGAAAACAGCCGTTATTTCAGCATCCGCTGGGAATCGACGAGAAAAACTGGCTCGTGTCGTGCGTGCCGGAGGGAAGCAGTAATCCGCGCGGTTTTTATCCCACGCCGTTCGGGATTTACTGGATGAATGAGGCGGGTGAGCGTGAATTACTCGTGTATGACCCGACGATTTCGTCATGCCAGATTGTACCGGTTCGGGAACGGGCGGCGACGCTTGAACGGGCGGGAAATTTCGATTTAGATCAGGATTCTGGCTATTTTTACGTTCAGAATGTTTATTATGGACCGGGTCTGGAGGGTGTCGAGAAGGGGACAATTCGGAAAATCCGTGTCATCGGTCTCGAAAATCGCGCCATGTCCGCGGGCGTCGGTTATCAACAGCCCGGAGCGCAAGTTCATACGCCGATTTCAGTCGGAAATGGAAGCTGGGACGTCAAACATGTGCTCGGGACGGTTGATGTGGAGGAGGATGGTTCCGCGTTCTTTAAAGCTCCGCCACGGATGGGGGTCTATTTCCAGATGCTCGACGAAAACGGTCACATGGTTCAGACGATGCGCAGTTGGGCGATGGTCATGCCCGGCGAAACGTTCGGGTGTATCGGCTGTCACGAGGATAAACGCGACACATTTATCGATTCTCGCCCCATCACCGACGCGCTGAAACGCCCGCCGCAGGAGATTCAGCCACTTTACGCAGAGGGAGAAATCCCTGAGCCGGAATTCTTGAAAACACTGACGGAATCGGAACGCCGTGCGATGAAATATCTGAACGTGAATGCGCCGCAGAGAATGGATGTGCCACAGGGATTTTCCTATTTACGGGATATTCAGCCGATTTGGGATAAACACTGCGTATCGTGCCATTATGGAGACGAAAAAACGCCGTTAAACCTTCTCGCCGATACGTCCCCGTATGGGTGGAAAGAGTCGTATGATGGCGTCGCGCTTTATCGTTCTTATCCCGGTCGCCCTTACGTGAATAACGGAAGAGACACCAACACGGGTCGCGCGTACGCTCGCTCTTATCTGGAACTCACCAACTGGGGACGCACGGCATTTTCCGGTGTGGCTCCCGTTCATCCGAAAGCGAATGCCGAGAGTAAACGGTTACTTGCCGAGTCGGTGGACAACCAAAATCCGTCTCCGGGACAGGGGGTTACCTACGTGAATTGGTATCCGCTGGGACGTTCCCTCCCGCCGATGATTCCTGCGGACTTCTGGGGTGCGCGACACAGTAAAATCATGAAATATCTGGAACCGACACATTATAACGTGCAGGTTTCACAGCACGAGAAAGACCTGATTGCGACGTGGATTGACCTCTGTGTTCCGTACTGTGGCTCGTATATGGAAGCCAACACGTGGGACAGAATGACGCATACTTACGTTCATTTTTATCGTGATAAATGCCGACCGGCTTACCTTTTTCAGGAAGCGAAACGACTCAGCCACGCGGAGCTGGAAGTCGCCCATCTCGCGCTCTGGCGGGAACATTTAGCGACGGGAAAAGATTTCCCGGTCACCGATTTCCCGAAAACCGTCGTTGGCGGAATGGCGGAGCAGAAAGCGTTCATCGACGCTTATGAAAACTTGCCGAAAACGGTTCCTGTGCGAGAAAATACGGACGAAAACGGTGGAAATCTCGCGCTAAACCCAAACGCGACGAATTTCTCGTTGACGTCTTATCCGTGGGTGGAAGCGAATTCCCATCTCGGTTATCGTCACGAATTCGCGCCTGTAAACGCGATTGATGGCGATTCGGAGACGTTCTGGCGTCCTAATCGACGGACGGATTTAGAGCTGAAAGTACATTTTGGGCGGGAAGTGACTGTTTCGCGGGCGAAAATTACGCTCCACTTAACCCCGGACCAGAAAAAGACGTGGGAAACCGCCGAGTTGGTTTTCACGGATGGAACGCGAGTACCTCTGAAATTCGAGTTGACGAAAAAACCGCAGGAATTCCGATTCGACGCGAAAAAATGTGCGAGCGTGACGCTCACTAATCTGAAAGAGACCTTCCCACTTTCTGAAAACGGAATTGCGGAAATCGAGTTTTACGCGGAATAGGAAATCATAGAATCATGATTCCGTGATTTTATTATTTTACGGGATATACAGTTTTATTGATACAGTACTTCCCAGAAAATCTGAAGCGCGAGCAACACGAAAAGTGTCCCGGCGATACGGTTCATCCACAGCATTCGTGATGCTTTCTGTAGTAATAAATCGCGAATCAGCGAGCCAACAAGAATCAGGGAAAGATTCCAGCAGGTTCCGATTAGGCAAAACATACCGCCTAAAAACAGGAGCGGAATCGTCATTGACGTTACGTTCGGTGCGACAAATTGCGGGAGATAGGAAAGGAAAAATAACACGACTTTCGGATTTAAGAGATTTACCCATAGTCCCTGTATGAAATTCGTTGCTAGTGACTCTGTTTTATTTTGTTTGGGGTCCTGTTCTCCATTACTGACAGAAATTACCGAGCCTTCTGCACGTAAGGCCTGAATTCCGAGCCAGAGAAGATACGCTCCGCCGAGAGTGCGTACGATCTGGAATGCGAGTGGTGAGTGCGTGAGAAAAAATCCTAGTCCGAACGCGACGACACACGTGTGGAATAACAGTCCAAGCGTAATTCCTAATGCCGCCGCCACTGGGACGAGCCACCTGCGCGATGTAAAGGTCCGCCCAAGAATGAAAATCATATCCACGCCCGGTATCAGACATAAAATGAGTGAAGAAAGGAAAAATAAGGAAATTTTCTCAATTCCGAACATTTTTGGTAACTATTATTTGATACTCTAAATTTCCGAACTTACCACATGGATTACGCCAAGAAATAAAAAAACTCTCCAATCGAAAACTGGAGAGTGAGAGGTGACACCCGGACTCGAACCGGGGTAGGTTGATTTGCAATCAACTGCCTAAGCCACTTGGCTATACCACCTTAAAAGCGAGGTTTACTGAAGTGAAACCTCAAAAATCTTGAGAGGTGACACCCGGACTCGAACCGGGGTAGGTTGATTTGCAATCAACTGCCT
>JAUNAI010000296.1 GCA_030527705.1 Planctomycetia bacterium
GTGAAAGTCTGTGGGAAATTTAAAACCACTGGTTTCCGTGAAATCCGTGGGATATGAAATATTCAGGTTAGGGAATGCTATTATTAATACAGATACCGCACGAAAACCGCGTCGCCGAGATTTATCAGTACATTCTGAACTACCTCATCCGTCGCGCCTGCGGTATTATCGAGAATAACGCGATAATACGCCTCCGGAACGTTTTTCGTCAGTTTTTCTTTAAGTTCTTCGAGCGTGAGCGTTTTTCCATCGAGCGTGACTGTGCCATTTTCGCTCAGTGTGACAGTAAATGTCTGAACTTTCTGCGCCTTAGCAGCTGTAATGACCGCCTCAAGAGTAACATGGGCACCGTTCTGAGCTTTACTCGCGTCCGCAGCGGTCATGAATGCCATAATTTCAAGCGTTTCGCGTGGGTCAATCGGCGATTTCCCCGTAAGGAAGAACTTGCAGATTTCGTCCGCCAGCGGTTTATAACCGTCATATTTTCCGGTCATACTTACACTTTTACTTCCGAAAACCATCCCGCCATATGATGCATTTCCAGCTCGAATACCGCGGAAAGTACCAATTTTTCCATTCTCCCAGAGGCCGACCGCCAAGTCATAATTCGGCGCGCTCGTCCGCGACACGGAAACGCATCCCGGTCCCATCATCGTGAAGAGCGTCTCGACACCGTGGACTCCATACCAGTAAAAATCGGGGTGTGCTTCGTTCAGATGACAAGGACTCCACGCATCCACACCGTGCGTTTCACCATAAGGACTCGCATTTCGGACCTGCTGTGTTCCGACACTATAACGGAGTGAAGAAGCCGAGAAAACAGGAACATTCTTCTCTTCCGCGATTCGGAAAATCTCCAGAACTTCCCACAGATTTCCTCCCATGGGTTTATCGATAAACACCGGCTTTCCTGCTTCCAGAACCGGGCGTGCCATCTCAAGATGCGGACGTCCGTCCACACTCTCGACCATTACACCGTCAACGTTCGGAAGCATTTCTTCAATCGTTTTGTAAATTGTCACCCCCTTCGGTGCAATTTCCACTGCGTATTTATCCTTCCGCCCCCAGCTCGATTCATTATCCGGCATTCCGCCTTTCACAGCCGCCACGATTTCAACTTTTTTGTAATCCCCTTTCGCATCTTTCGCGTTAAAGAGTTTCACAAAAGCTGGCACGTGCGACGTATCCGTTCCGATAATTCCCACACGAAACGGAGCTTCTTCTGTCGGCGTATTTTCCGCCACCGCGAATGTCGCACCTAAGATGAAGCATAGAGACGGGATAACCGTCAAGATTTTCGTTAAAAATGGGCTCTTTTTCATGATAGTTTCTCCTTTATGAAATAATAATTATTGAATTACCCGGTAAAACGCCTTTTTCGGCTTCATCTCACGGTCGAAAAGGAGTGGATAATCCGCACGTCCACGTACAGGGAAATAATTCAGCCATGTAAAACGGTCGGAAATTCCCCAGAACGTAACACTCGAAATCTTATCCGCATTCTGACGCAAAACCGAAAATACACGGGCGTAACATTCTGCCTGTTTCTCTTCCAGCTCCGGTGTAAGTGCCGTTTCTTCCTTCATTCCCCAGTTATATATCGACATGTCAAGCTCCGTAATTTGCACGTCTAAACCAAGTTCTGAAAATGCGTCAATCGTCTTCTGAAGCTCTTCGGGACTAAATGAGTAAATCGACCAGTGCGCCTGAATTCCGACCCCCGTAATCGGCACACCGTCCGCTAACAGTTTTCGGAGCATTTTCAGCGCACGCTCACGCTTTTCCGGAAAAATGATACCATAATCGTTATAATATAATTTCGCGTCAGGCTGAACGCGATGTGCCGTCCGAAATGCATGCGCGATAAAGTCTTCACCACAAATTTCGTACCACGGACTCTGCGTCCGATAAATCCCATCACCACCGTCCGCGAGCGCTTCATTCACAACATCCCACGCGGTCACGGAGGAACTAAAATGCGTCATTACCTCCGTAATATACGCATCCATCCGAGCGTAAAGAGCCTCACTACTGAGCCGATTTCCGTTTTCATCCTGAAAAAATTCAGCAGGCGTCTGACTGTGCCACACGAGCGTATGCCCACGAACTGCCATACCATTTTTCCTCGCAAAATCGACAAGCGCATCCGCCGCAGAGAAATTCAACTTGCCATCTTTCCGCCAAATCGCTTCCGGTTTCATACAGTTTTCCGCCGTCAGCGAGTTAAAATGCCGAACGATGAACGTACCCGTCTCACCCTGTAACTGATGGGGAGAAACTGCCGTTCCAACCGCAAAACACGACGTGAAACACTCTTTCAACGCCGGTATTTCCTGAACATTTCCCGTTTTATTTTCTGGTGTATTTCCCAGTGTATTTCCCTCCGCTCTCGCCGAAAAAGCGGTAAACATGAGCGTCAAGGAAAGGATAGATAAAATAAATGTGGATTTTTTCATAATTTTATACCTTATCTTTTAAAACTTCACCTTTTAGGAGAAGTCCCACGTTACCGGGGAAGGGGTTGGGGTTGTCTCTCCGAAAGACGTTTTTAGAAGACTTCCACCCCGACCCCTCCGTCACCTACGGTGACACCTCCCCTAAAAGGGGAGGCTTTAAAAGCGGTCAGGCGACGCCGAAACACCGTCTCTTTCGGGAATATATTAAATATTATATTCAGGTTTGGGAAGAGCTTTTTCTCTACTTTATAAACGAAATCTCGTCAAAATAAATCTTCAGCACGTCACCATTTTCATGATTACTTTCTGAAATCGTCAGACGCACAGAAGTCGGCAGTCCAGAAATCGGTGGCATCCCCTCATAACCAGAATTCTCGAACGGAACAAAAACCGTGTGCCACTTTTTCGGTTCCATCTCCTTCCCAAAATCATACGCATACGCTCCCGGCTGAACTCCTACATGAATCGGCGTTTTATCCGCGTCTTTCGTCCGGTTCGAGTCCACATACAGCCGTAAAAGCAGTCCGCGCGGTTTCTCATTTCCGAAATTCTCATACGCTTTTTCCGAAATATACGTCGCCAACGCGGGCCAGTTGGACGGATAAAGACCTTTCGCGGCAGAACCATCACGATTCTTGTCAATCGTCACCGTCAGAAGCGCGACTTTTTCGTTCTGCGCTCCGGCAGGAACCGCATCGCCCGTGACAACTTCCACTTTCGCTTCATCTTCCGACGCTCGGCATGATTCCGGCGTGAACGTCAGTTTCTGGAGCGTATTCTCCGCAAGTCGCCGTTTACACTCTTCCTGGAACGCGTCCACCCGCTCAATCACGCGCGGTTCAATAATCACGGATGGCGCGGTTTTATCATTCAGTGGCTCCCATTTCGAGAGCGCGACAATCTGCTTCGCCAACCGTTCCCGATATTCGTCGAAACGGGTCGATTCCCAGAGGTCTTTATTTAAATATTTCTCCTGAATAACCACTGAATCCCAGATTTCCTGCAGAAGCGCACGAGATTCCTTAATTTCTGCGTTCAGTTTCTCGTCTGTTCCGCCTTCACGCTGAATGACATAATTTTCCAGCGTGTAAAGATACCGCAGGTCGCTGATTCCCTCACGGAAACATTCCCAGTACGTCGCCATAATAACTTCACCCGTCTCCGGATGGATAATATTCGCGCCGCTCGACGTGTTCAGGTCGAAATGATTCGGATTATTCGCACGCCAAATCCACGGAATCAGGAGGTCAAAACCGCTCCGCCAGAAACCGAAACCGTAAGTCATACGCCCACCCTTACACATGATGACCATATCCTTACGCTCATACGAGTTATGATTCGGGTAACACCAATATTCCCGCTTGTGTCGCTTCTGAATCTCTTGGTACGTCGGATTAAATACCTGACTTGCGTAAATATCCACGACGTCATCATATGCAAGGAACGTCGGGTCACTCGGCTCTTTCGTCGTGTAAGTCGTTAATCCTGCATCATGAAACGCTTTATACACACGGGTTCCGAATTCCGTCGCTTCCGGTGAAGTTTCATCCAGTGGACCAAAAATCAGTTCCGGCGTTCCTTCCGGCAACGCGTCTACTTCCTTCTTAATTTCCTTACAGATACGGTTCCATTCCGTGTAGAATTCTTCTCGCGGTGGAGTAAGAACCCGAATATGACTTGCGAATTTCGCACCGTAATACTGTTCCGCGTGCCATGTTCCACCCCCGCCGAGAACCGGAATCGGACCGGTCATGTTATTCTTCTTCATCAACGCGACCCACTTATCCAGATCAGGGAAGTAGAAACGTTTTTCCGTGCCATTATACGCCATATGATACACCGGACTGCGGGTGAAACCGTAATCGCGCATTGCGGCGAATTCCCGTTCCATAATCTCTTCATCCCATGTTCCGTCCGCCTTCTTTTTCACGTAATAATACGCACTGTAATTCTTCGTCGGGTCACGTAACAACTCAAAATCCAGCACGCGCAACATAACCGGAATTTCCGCGCTCCGTGCCTCCGCATTCTTACCTTTATCAGCCTCTTCTCCGGCACCTTCATCCGCATTTTCTCCCCATGAAACGTGAATTTTTCCGAAATATTTCCCCGCCTTCATTCCTGCCGGGACATAAAATGTCACGAAATATCGTTGCGGTTCTAACGCCGTCGCGTCTGTGACCGTCACGTCCTGGAGATACTCCGGCAGAACACGATATTTATTCTCTTTCGACGAGTAACGCGGATACCGAATGTCGCGGTACGTCACCAGTCGAACCTGGATATTCTCCGCCGGAAAGACGTTTTCTTTCGCGTTTACCACGTTCTCCGTGCTCTCGGTATTTCTC
>JAUNAI010000028.1 GCA_030527705.1 Planctomycetia bacterium
GCAGGGGAAGTAATGCCACTCGTTCAGATGCTGTTCTGCATTGGGATAACCGTATTTTTTAAGGAGTGCATCCACCTGAAATGTCATTTGAATAACATGATCCGGCTGGGAGGCGTAACTGTGCCAAGATATAAAGTCAAGAGGTGCTTTTGCGTCTTGACATGCCTTCAGAAATGTTTCCGCCAACGACACATGACAGAGCGCAGGACCACCGATTTTCAGATTCGAGAATTTTTCTTTCAGGTATTTTGAGACGGTGGCGTACATCTTGCAATATGTTCCGAAATCCTTATCCCACATCTGCGGATTCAGGTCCGGTTCGTTCCAGATTTCCCAGTGTTCGATATTGTGGTGGAAACCATCTGCCCAGCCTTCATTGTAATGACGGATAATCCCCTCGCAAATTTTCGCGAATTGAAGATAGTCGCTCGGCTCCAACGCAAAATAACGACGCGGTTGGGTATGCTCAATACTCGGACCAAGACGGTAAATAATTTTCGCTTTTCCGTCCAGAATCCGGGCGATATAGTCATCTGTCGCGGCAAAATAATAATTCTTCGGATCGTTCGTGTCCGCATCAAATCGACCAAAAATCATGGGTATATCGACGAGTCTCATGCCGGGATTCTGAAGTGGAATGTCATGAAGGCGGACAGTCGAAATATTGAGTTTTTTCACTAATTCATGAGCGTCAAAAATCCGATTATTACTCAAACGCGCCCAGAAATTCGACCCATTTACCGGCTTCAATGGTGTAGTTTTCTGCGAAAAATCAACGGAAAACGGACTCTCCACCGCATTATCATTTTCTGCAGCCCCAAGAGTTCTGCTCCTCACCGACGTGCTCGCCATTACCGCCGTTATGAGACTTGTTTCAAGAAAATTTCTACGATTTATTTCATGATTCATGATTTTCTCCTTATCAATTAAAGGTTGAAAAATGGGCTTTACACTGTCACCCATCATTTTATAGGTAATTTTTCAAAATTTTGATTGAATTTAAGTAAAACACAAATTCGTTCCTAGAACGGGCGGGTGAAAACATTTTCGTCCATACGATTCGACAAGTTTCGGTGAATTTCTTTATTAATCGCATAGGAAACACGGTAAACAGAACCGTCCGCCATCGCCATGCCTAAAGAACCCGCATGAGCACTACCAAAAACAGCGGCTTGGACCTTCCCAGACGCGCAGCCAAAAGAACTTGCGCTCAATCCTCTACGGTCTTGGTATGGCGACGCGTATGCGTGACGAATATTATCTTGGTCTCCTCCACAAAAGACCGTGTTGTCATCTCCGCCGTCGCCGCTGGTGGTGTAATGAGCCGGATTTACGTATTTCTCGCCACACAGGTAGGTATTCGACGTTCCGTCATAGATATTTGCAGCAGCTATCTGACTGCAACGGAAAAGTACCCCTCCAGCATCCCACAGGCCATCGTTAAGCGTATTAGGAACGTTGCCATATCTAGGATTCCCAGCACCACTGCCGGACCAATTGGGCTCGCCTTTATTGCCTCCATTTCCCGCATAGTCCATTCTTGCCGCAAGACCTCCGTCCCACGAATCCGCGTTGTTCTTGGAAACGTTCGTTTTATATAGTTTTCTCTTCCGACGCGACGGGCAATAATATATATTTAATGGCGTCTGACACATTTCCTTCGCCTTCGTCTTATTATTTAAGCATTTAGCTTCACTTGGGTCACCCCCCGTCGCAGGCAACATATAAAGTGCGTTCTGCTCAATATACGGTAACAACGAATACATCCACCCTCCCGGTTGCCCTGCTCCTACGCCCCGGTCCGGCTCACCAACCCAACCGTAATACCATCCTGCGCTGGGATAAAACCCCACAGTCGCTTCACTGTTGAGCGCACCAAGAGCCAGCTGCTTCAGGTTATTCGAGCACTGTATCTGTCTCGCAGCCTCGCGCGCCTGCTGGACTGCAGGAAGGAGGAGACCAATGAGCATTCCAATAATCGCAATGACAACAAGGAGTTCGACGAGCGTAAATGCAGATTTTTTCATGATAGTAACTCCATTTTTAAGTAGTTTAAAGCCTCCCCTAGGGGAGACTTTTTTTACTGTTTCCTTCTTCCAAGAACCAACACACTTACACCGACGAGTAACATCGCCCACGTCGCGGGTTCCGGGACCAAATTCGGATTTACAGACAGAACAACAGCACCACCACCGTTCTGAAGAGTCATGTAACTCACATCCCACGCCCAACTCACATCGTCCGAAAGAAGTGAATCCCACTTAAACACGCTGGGGTCGTCGTAATCTGTTACGATAAAACCATTGGTTCCCGTCAAAAGAGCAAAACTCTGACCAGCGGCAAACTCAAAATCGTCAGAGAAATAAAGTTCCAATTTCGTATTCGGGTCGAATATTACCGATTCCGCAACAATTTCCCCGAAATCAGAAGTGGCAGTCGCATTTTCATTCCAGGTTCCAGACATGGCAAGGCTACCAGTGGTCTGCAGAACGCCTCCAGAAATAGAAATCGTAGTGGGAGCCAAATCCACACCAAAAATCTGTGTTCCGTCACCGATTTTCACGAGATTAATATTATTTGCGAATTCTCCGGCGTAGGTATACGAATCCACAGCCGTCGTTCCTGCGCCCAGGGTAAGCGTGGAGGCGGTCGAAGCGGAATTCTTCACCGAAATTCCAGTAAAGGAACCGCTGGCCAGCCCACGAATACTCGCATTATAACCAGCTAAATCGAGCCAAGAATTGCTATCTCCGAAAGTCACTAATCCCGTTCCGAGTGCGTTGTTCGCGCCCACAGTCACCTTGCCGATGTTGCCGATCTTATTGGATGTATTATCGCCAATTTTCAATCCGCCGGAGAAATCGCTGTCGGCACCAGCCAAACAAACAGAACCGTCGTCGTCCTTAATTGTGAGCGAACCGATACCGGTAATTTTTCCAGATAGCGTCGTCGTTTTCCCCCAACCTGAGATTACAGAGCCGCCATTCTCATCAATGATGATGTTGTTGGTAACTGTCGGAGAATTATTGTTATTTTTTAATGTGCCCCCAGAAAGTGTAACCGTTCCCGAACCAAACGGGGTCGATGAAGATAGACGCGCCGTACCGGTTTTAATCGTTATGTTTCCCGTGTAGTCCTTATTATCGCCATAAAGCTGAATCGTCGCGCCAGCTTCCGGGGATAACGCAAGATTGCCACTCCCGCTAATCGTTCCTTTTAAATAAATTGTAGCGTTCCAACCAGCAGTTACCGTGCCGCCATTCTCATCAATGATGATGTCGTTGGTAACTGTCGGAGAATTATTGTTATTTTTTAATGTGCCCCCAGAAAGTGTAACCGTTCCTATTCCAAAAGAGTTATTTGAGCTGAGGCGCACTTCCGTGGCTTTAATCGTTGTGTCTCCAACGTACGTGTTATCTTTGTGGAGTTCCACCCTATGGCCCGCGTCAAACACCAAATTGCCAGTCCCGGTAATCGGTGCTTCAATGCGTAAAGTACCATTGTTTGTGGATTTAAGTGTTCCGGTACCATTTAGCGTGATGTTTCCCGAAACGTTATCGTACCCCTGAATCGTGCCATTCACAAGAATGAGGTTGTTGACCGTTGAATCCGAGGTCCACTCCAACGTACCTGTCGTATTCGCATCGCCGAACGTGAGAGAATTGCCCGCAAAAGTCGACCCGCTCGATGGTGAACGGAGCGTGAAACCATTATTCACGAGATAATCTTTATCAGAAGAAGGAGCCAGACCATCTGACCAGTCCGTAACAGTATTCCATGTTTGCGTATTACTGGTTTGTGTGTTTAGGAGTGTAACTGGAGCCGCATTTATCGATACACAGGAAAAAAGAATCGAAAAAAAAGAAATCGCTCCCCATACGATTATGTTAAAATATATGTTTTGCGGGGGGGGGGGTAATATGTAACGATTTTGATTCTTCATGGAAACCTCCTTTGGTTTTGGAAAATACTGGGAAGTAACGCATTTCGCCTCACTTCCCAACTAGTAAACTTATTTATTATAAATTGTAATTCGACTTTTTCAGATGTCAAGTATTTTTTTCTACTTTTTTTCTTTTTTTCGAAAATTTCCCTGAAAAGTCCTATTTTTGCCCGTAAGGTTTAAGTATCTTCTTCATTCCAGCTTCGTTTCCGTCACCATGGTTTAGAACGCGCAACGGTAATGCATCGGTATTCATGTCCGTACTTCGCTTTTTCTTCGGGAGTAACCGTCGGACGAACAGAACAGTAGAAATGGTACAACGCGCCATCGTGATAAATCATGCACGGTTTATGAGCGTGAAGAGAATCGAGACTCCCTTTTTCGCCAACCTTAATAATCGGGTGTTCATATTTTCGCCAATTCAAGAGGTCATCGCTGATGGCAACGCCTTCCTGCGCATGTTTCCAATCGAAACCACAATAAAACATCACCCATTGTTTCCGGTGGCTGTCGTAGAGGACGTGCTGTCCGCAAGAAAATCGGTTGTCCCAATGCTCGGGCGTGACTTTCAAAATAGGATTGCCTTCATAACGCTTGAAGTTCCGCAGACCGTCGGAAAATGCGACACCAACCTGTTCCGTCCACGAGCCCGGGAGGAATTTTTTGCCGTTATAGAAGAGCCAGCTCTTTCCAGCATGTTCAAGGAACCAGACTGAATACATGCCGTCGCCGTCCCACTGTCCCTTCACGCCTTTGGAAAAAACGGGCTTTTCCTCGCAATACCATTCCATCAGGTTCTCGTCGGTCGTCCAAGCGAGGCCGTTTTCAGCCACTCCGTTCTCATAACCTCTGCCCGGATAGGCGTGATAATACATCCAGTACTTTCCGTCCTTCTTGATGAGTTCTCGGGAACCATAGAGGTCAATGTCCGCCACAAGACACGAAATAACACGACCGCTGTTGTCCCACGCACGTCCGCTTCCCGCGTCGAGCACGACGCCTTTCTTCTCCCAGTTAATCAGGTCGTCGCTGACCGCCAGTGCCGTCCGATAACTGGTTCCGTCATATCTGATGTAGAACATGTAGAACTTGCCATTGTGCCGACAGATACGCATATTGTCTACACCGAGGCAATCGAACGCCCCCTTTTCACCGGACGGCGCAAGAACAGGACGCCTCAGCTTATAAGGCGTGAGATAATCTTCGATTTCTTTCGTAGCTCGCCGTTCAAGGCGCCCTGTCCGCCCATACTGTCCCATACGCGCAGACCACCCACGCTAAGAGCAGAAGGCAGACGATTCGTTTTTAAATTCGTTTCATTTTTCTCCTTTTTTTCCTTTCAACTGTTTTTTCACCAGAAATTATAGAAGCCGAGGGCTTACACGCCCCACTTTTTCGCTTCCGTGAGGATATGTTCCAGCCACTCGGTCTTCACATGGATAACATTTTTTAATTACAGTTATTTCACACTCAAAACGAGATGTAATTTTGAGGAATGACCTTGATGTGCACCACCTTCGGTTCGGTAATCCAGACGCTCTCCCAGAAGGCGTAATAAGACCTCGTCGCAACGGACATATTTATAAGCCCCTTGAACTCGCCCCCCTCCTTCGTAGCGGCACAGATAGTATCAAACCACTCTACCATGCCGACACTCGGTTTCCCGTCCTCCTCCCTTGAACTCGCCCTTCGTGTTGACGAACTCCTTGCGCACACCGCCACTGATTCCGTAGCGAGCACGACACCTAACGTAAGTACCATCGCGAATCCACCGTTTTTAGATTCATCTTCGTTTTCTCCTTGTTAGTATATCAATCACCCATGAAAATTCCGCGTTGAACGGTCCTGCCAACAGTCATTTCACGAAAATAATACCTAATCTCAACTTTTACTCAAACTCAATTAGCGCGAAGGAGTTGGGCTGCATCTTCAGCGTTGCCGTCCCGTTTGCGTTGATGATAAGTGGGGTTTCGGTGTAGGTACTCTCCGCGTCTGTCACATGGCACCGCGCGTTTTCCCAGTCCGCCTTCATGCCCTCGGGAAGACTCACGGTTACTTTACGCGTCTCGATGATGTTGTTGTCGTCGTGATAACGCGCAATGAAGAGTGCCTTTTTGCCCGTGGCGTTTTTCGCAGCACAGACGTAGAGCTGATTTTCGGCACCATTATTCTTCTCAACGGTCGCTTCGACCTGCGTGCCAAGTTCGGTAAGTCGTCGCCACGCAAGGAACGGATAATAACCCTTCATCGGACGTAGGGTGAGCGGATCGAACATGTTATTCATACCGCATCCGACACGCGCGTCGTAGAACATGAGCATATCTAAAGGAGCGTCCTGGCAGTCAATCATGACGGCAGCGATGGACGCAGCACCTTTCTGATTGAGACGACCACTCTCACATTCGAGCGAATAAACCCATTCATCGCCCCAACCTTTCACATAGTTCCACTCGTTGAGGTGGTTCTCGGTCTTCGTGAAACCATGTTTATCGAGAAGTTTACGCGCTTCACGCGCCGCGTTGCCAGGCATATGAGCGTCCGCATAATAGCAGTGCCACGAATAGAAATCGAGTGGCAGATTTTCCTTCGCACAGAACGGAATGAAATCATTCTGCCACGCACCCCACCAGCAGAACGCGGGACCGCCAATTTTAATCGTGTCGCCGAAGCACTTGCGTAAGTGGAGCGACGTTACCTTGTAAAGTTCGAGAAACTGTTGCGTGTCACCCGTCCAGGTGGGTCCCTGACGTCCGTCGGCTCTCACGCCGTTTCCGTCCGGCTCGTTCCAGATTTCCCAGTATTTAATGTTCCACTCGAAACCGTTCGCCCAACCTTCATTATAGTGGCGGATGATATGCTCGCAGATACGCGCCCACTTCGCGTTGTCCTTCGGTGGATGAACGTGATACTTCTTAATGTAGTGTTCAATCGACTGTCCGAGACGGAAAAACGGCTCCGTTCCTGCCGCGCGGATGGTCTTGAGATACTCGTCGGTACAGGTAAAATCGTAACTTTCCGGCTTCGTTTCGTCAGCGTCCCAATCCGGGAAAATCGCAGAAATATCGACAGTGTGCGGACCACCGTAGGCGTGGCAGTGTGCCGCGTCATGAACACGTGCATACGGAATTTTGAGCGCCGCGTATTCGTCAAAATTGCTACGAGTCTGGTCGCTCCGCTGTTGCGCAGGTCCGTTATTGACCGCGTTCATGAGCTTAATCGGTCCCTTTTCCACATTCGGATCGACTTTCACGAACCACTCCGACGCGGCGAAACACGTCGTACACGCAAGCACGACCGCACATGTTAATCCCGACAGAATCATCTTGTTCAGATTCACGTTCATTTTCATTTCTCCTGTTTAATTAAACTTTAACCACATTAATCGTTAAAAAAAGCGTTGATGCCGGAAAATTCATCGACATCGCAGATGGTGACGCCGTAGGGACAGACGGTACGGAAACGGTATGCCGTCACGGGCTTGTCGAGTTTCTTAAATTCCATCACCTGGAGACCTCGCGGTTTCGGATCGTTCGCCCTGATTTCGTAAACCGTCTGCCAGCTACCATCTTCGAGACGTGCCTCGACGAGGAACGTTAAAACCCATCCCTTGTCGATGAATAATTTGAGTTCGTCCGACGGCGCACTCTTCGGAAGCGTCAGCATTACTTCATGCGCCTTTCCGCCACGGTCGCCCGCCAGTCGCACGCCTCGGTGATACTCTCCACCCCAAACCGACGCATGTCCCGGTTCCGCTGTCCACGTACCGAGCATGGTCTCCAATTTTTCAACTGGGGTACCGTGTTTTATGTCCTTAAACGCGCTCTCTTTCGTCGGTTGCGGATTGAACGGCGGTACGTCTTCATAGATCCACGAGAGCGGTACTGTTGTTACGCGCCAATGCGCCAATCCGTTCGAGTTGTATGCCATCAAGAGATAACCGTCCATCTCCTTGACGACCGTGTAACAGTAAAGTCCGTTCGGGTTCCCCTCCAGATTACGACGGTGAATCCACGTTTTTCCCTCATCCTTCGAAATCGCGATCGTCATCGGCACTCGGTTTCCGCTCGGCGACGCCCATTTCTTGATACGCGCCAAGTCGGGACGTCCCTCATGGTCGTTCCACACCGCGAGAAGGTCGCCATTCGAAAGTCGCTCAATCGTTGCCGGCGAGAGTGGCGCCCACAGTGAACCCGGCTCGCCGCGCGTCCACGTGTCGCAACCGTCGGAGGAATAATAGAACCACTGCCGTCCGTGATGCGTACGCGCCCACATGAGAACGCGCCCGTCCTTGAGTTCGATAAGTCCCGGTTCCTGCGTCCACACACGGTTGCCGTCCTCGTCGAAAGTCTTGAAGCAGTCCTTACTGCGCGTCCACGTCTTGCCATCGTCGTCCGAGAAGCAACACACAAGTTCACCCGCCCAGTCGAAATTGGAATCAAGCGTCTGGTGTTTCGCAAGCGAGATGACGATGCGCCCCGATTTGAGACGGAGTACGCGTCCGTTGTTGAAACAGTAATACCCCACGTCGCTGTCGGGGATACACAGGGTCGGCTTGCTCCAAGTCTTACCTTCGTCCTTCGACACGCGCATAGCAGGACGACAATCCTTCTCGGCGTTCCGGTGTGCGTAGAAAAGCGCGAGTGAACCGTCTTTCAGTCGCAACATCGACGCGCCTGTCACGTTCATTCCTGCATCGTTCGGAAGCACGATGACGTCGTCTTTTGACCACGTTTTACCACCGTCCTTCGACACACGCGCCCGAAGATGTGCCGTGTCGTGGTCGAGTCCGCCACCGGTAAAGTAGGAGTAAATCATCCAGATACTCCCGTCCTTCATGAACGCGAAGTCGCCACCGCAGTTGCGCGTATTCCCCTCTTTCGGTGGTAAATCCAAAACCCGTTGCGGTACACTCTCAGCAAACGTAACTCCCAACACAAGCGTCGCAACAATCGTCGTCATCATTTTTATCATGTTCGTTTTCATATTCATTATTATATTCTCCTTGCTCTGCCGTCGTTTGGTAATGCGAAACGACGACAGAAGGTTTACCTTTCACTAAATTTTTATATACGATTGGCATAATTGCGCAGACATTATTCTGAAAGTAACGCGATTTCTCCATCGTTTCGCCAACCCAAATACGTATTCGTTTCCCGATCGATATTGTATGAAATCGCTTGAACGGAGCCGTCACACATTGCCATACCAAACGAGCCAGGATGACTGCTTCCAAAAAGGTAACATATTCCACCAACTCCATTTCGGTCCTGAATCGGATAGTAAGTTCCTCCCGTATTACGACAGGAATCAACGAATGAACCGGTGAATATTGGTAATCTGTCGGACAAGGATCCCCCCTCGTAGTTATCCGGCATCAAATACTTTTCCCCAATAAGAAACGTATTTGTTGTACCATCGTAGATGTCAGCGGTACCAATTTCACTCCCACCGAAAATAATACCTACGGATAAGGAATTTGGGTTATCACTTTTTATTGCACCACTGTTTAACCATCTATCACCACTTTTAACGACTTGATGCGCTCCACTATTGCCCGCATAATCGGTCTTTCCGGTAAGTGGTGCCGAGGCGGCATTCGTCGGGTAGACGTGGTTACATACAACTTACAGGAACGACGTGACGGACAGAAAAAAAACGGTAACGCTATTTCTGTACGTTGTTTCGCCCCATTTTTTTGCGTCTCTGACGCAGATTCGGGATCACTGTCTGCACCGAGTTGATACAGTGCGTTCTGCTCAATGAACGGCAAGATAGAATACGTCCAACCACCCATCTGCGATATGCCGAAACCTGCGTCTGGATCGCCTGTTTTGCTCTTGTCCCAGCCACCGGAAGGGTAAATTGTTGCTATACTTTCATGATTTAGCGACGCCAAACCAAGTTGCTTCAGATTATTGTTACACTGCATTTTTCTTGCTGCCTCACGTGCCTGCTGGACTGCGGGAAGCAGAAGACCGACCAACATTCCGATAATCGCGATAACGACAAGGAGTTCAACGAGTGTGAATGCGTTTCGTTTCATTTTACCGCCCCTTCCGTTTTCTAAAGAAGGAACCGACAGTTAAACCGATAACCAACATCGCCCACGTCGCGGGTTCTGGGACGTGATTCGAGCCGTCGATAAACGATACGTTACCACCCGTATACGCGCTCAAATCGAAATTCAGGTATCCTTTCCCCTCTTCGTCCAAAGCCAAATTCTGAAACGTAATGACATCATCACTCCCGCTGACAGTTACACCATCGCCCATCGATTCCTGTAACCACGCCACGAAATTTTCTACGTTCTCTACGCCACTGTACGCCATGGAGAGGTCAACCGTCTCATTCTCGTTACCGGTCAGCGTCACCCAACCTTCCGTGCCGAGATTTCCCAGCGCGAAACCCGAGCCGGACGAGACATCCGCAAACGCGAATTGCGATTCATCGAACGTCAGAACCAAGTTATTTCCAACCGTGCCAAGATTCCAACCGGGTGTAACCGTTGCCGTGTTGACGGTCGTACAATTAAGTGTCGTTCCGGCGGAAATCAGCGTCTGGGTGAGGTCGCCCGTCACGTACGTCGCGCCGTTGGAAAAGTAATTCGACATATCCACCGAAATCGCACCGTCAATTGTTGCAGTGTCAGTTACGTTAATCGTAGAAACCGCGGATTTTACTGTTCCGTCCGCGTTTAGTCCGAATTCGCCTGCTGTGAAATTGATGGTGCTTTGACCGGCATTTGCTGTAAGCGTTTTCGCGCTAATTGTCGCTTTTGAAGCAACAATATTCAAGATGCCCTGTGATATAGTACCATCGCCAACAACCTCTCCTGTTTGAGCGTCCACAAGTTCATTGACATCGTAACCAATGGTAAGCCCACCATTAAAATTAGCGACGCCACCACTAATCGTAACGATTCCAGTGTTGGAGCAGTCGCCTTGTAGCTTCTTCAAATTACTGTAACCATGTCCGATAATCGTCGTGCCGTTTGAGGTCCACGTTCCGGATTTCATATAAAAGTTGGTTACCTGTTTCGTAGAAACCATGGTGTTGTTAATGCCGGGCGAGTAACCAATAAAGGCTTGTTTGCTCGCTACCAATTCCGCGCCGTCAAGCGTAAAAGTATACTCGATGGTTTTCGTAGAATCACCAACTCCGCCCTCATAAGTCCCCAACCACACATAGTTAGCTACAAGAGTGCCTTTTGTCAACGTAATCGACGAACCGCCGGAGGTCTTGCCATTACCTCCAAGTTGTAAAACATTCATACATGCGTTGGGATTAGACGCTGTAGCGGTAGTAACCGAACCGTCGGAATAAGACCAACCTGCGACGTCCATCACATAATGTCCTGTGGAATTATAGCCAACGTTTAATCTATACGATGTACCCAAATCTAGGATTCCACCTGTTTGGGTAAAAGAGGAATCACTATTTAAGTTTAGGTTCCCCGTCATCTTAAGATTACCGCTTAAATTTAGCGTTGAACTATTCGCCAACGTTTGACTTGCCGATGTGACATATCCGTCAGCACCAATTGTAATTATATCGCCAGACCCCGTTGGAACGGTGCCACCACTCCAGTTCGTCCCTGTAGACCATTCGCCAGGAGCTTCTGCAGTTTGCCCCTCGGCTCCAATCCACGTATAAGTCTCGGCAATGACCGGCGTTACCAGAAATGCAACAAGACAGAAAAACGATCCCGCTATCACATTTAAAATGTTAAAATATACATTTTGCGGGGGGGGGTAGTATGTAACGATTTTGATTTTTCATAAAATCTCCTTATGATTGAGAAAATATCCTCTAAATACAGTCACATGCACAGTATTCTTTTCAATTTTAATTCGACTTTTATAGAAGTCAAGTGTGTGTTTTTATTTTTTTAAAATTTTCTTTAAATTTTCCTATCATTTCTATACCTCTCACATATTTTGTTTATTAGTCGTAATAGCGAAATTGCTATAATACTATCCCCTCTCCCACTTCTGAACACCTCGTTGAACTACGCCTGCGCCTCTTCTTAAAAAGAATGAATGAGAGACTGGAATGTCTCTCATCCATTCTTAATCAGCGTCTCCTTATAGATAACCGTTTAGGCTGATTCCTCACTTTTTTTCCGGCATTTTCAGCCATTCCGGATGTTCGCGCAAGCCATCGGCTTCTTGCGGAAGTTCCGGTCGGAAATGCGACTTCTTAAGTCCCATCTCGTCGAATGGCAATTCTACAAAACCGAGTTTTAAAGCCGGCGAATCGGGTTTGAGACGATAATCATCTTTACTCGGATTGACAAATAATGGGTCTTCCACGACGGAATCCGCGTCCTGACCAGCATCAAGCCACGACTGATACGTCATACCGTCCTCACGACCGGTATTCATCCACACTTCCTTGATTTTACCGTTCGGTTCGCGTCCCGACCAATAAACATTCTTGTTAAAGACGTTTTCCTTGAGATTCAAAGACGAAGCATTGAGCATTCTCCCCGAACCACTCTGACCTGGGTAATAGAAAATATTGTTCTGAAACTTATTACCCATCATCATGGCTCCGTCGTCGGCATAGATGGCGTCCGTGTTCGCGTCTTGGCTTATGGACGGGAATTGCGCCCAGTTCGGGTCCATCTTTATAATCCAGTTATATTCGCCAACATGAAGGTCACGGCGACCACCTCCAAAGCCCGTCTTGTTCCAATCGCTGATGGACAGCTGTCTTGAATAGATACTTGTCGGAGTTGAGGCGTTGGAAACGAAGATATTATTATAGACATTGAGCCAACGTGCGCAATGAAGATGCATACCACCCATGTGGGCACGCGCAATTAAGTTGCCGTAAACGTCGGCACCACCGGAAGTCTCGTCGAAATAGATACCGCATGCAGCGTCCCAGAAGAAGGTATGATTACCACCGCTGAACTTGTGACCAATCGTGTCGCTAATCCAGTTATAACGAATCTTGGTTTGGCATCCGCCTCCCCAGCCACTGTCGTAAAGCGCGCCTGTATCGTCCGCCATAATGCAGGAATGACGAATACGGTTATAGGAAATATCGCAGAAGCGTCCGTAACCGCTAATCGCCGAGGTACGCGTGTCGTGAATCAAATTATGACTGATACGTGTACCTTGACCGGCATTGAAAATACCGCAATGGCAGTCGTGAATGTAATTGTTTTCAAGAACGACACCGTTACGCCCCGTGACGAGACGGTCGGTATGGTAACTGTGAAGGAAAATACCATAGCTCGCACAATTATAGAGATCACAGTCTGTCACCTCAACGAAGGCACCACGAATCCAGACACCGGTGCTACCAATGTCATGAATGGTACAGGCTCTGAAATTAAGATAGTCCGAATCAAGAATCTCAATGCCTTGATTGGCACCTCCTACAATTTCAAGTCCGGCAAAGGTACAGTTACCACACTTCTCAAACTGAATAACGGGACCCGACTGGGCGACTGTAACAACGCTATTATTCAAGTCAACGCCCTCTAACGGAATCAAATAAACTTTCTGGGCGCGCGGGTCATAATACCACTCGCCGGGCGCGTCAAGTTCTTCCGCCACGTTCTCAACATACCAGCAGTTCCACAGATGTAAGTGATGTGTGATTTCCGTGTGCTTGCAATCGAGATACATTACGCCATCTTTAATTTCGCGAATATTAATCGTGCGCGTGTGATAACCATGTCGCGGATACGCCACCACGCGTGCATCTTCGGGATGCGCCCACGCACGTACGTCTTCGGGACGAATCTGCAATTCATCTTCGTAAAAACCTTCCAGAGTGTCCTTCGATTTCCTGCGCATGTCCGCCGGCGTATACCCACTCGTGTAAGGATACGCTGGCTCCAAATTGGGCCAACGCGCGAAACGGTAACGTTGTCCGTTCAGACACAAAATATTGGGACGTCCCTTAAGCTCTAACGCGGAAACATCAGCGTACCACACATCGCTCCGACCATTAAACGTTGTTTTTTGCCAATTCGTAATCGGCGCGCCTCCGTGAATACGCGGTTTCTTCGAGAAGTCAGCCGCATAAATGAAGAGCGGAGCCATGTCTATAGAGGTATACTCTGCCGTAAACTTAAGCGTTTTTCCCGGCATATAGTCACCCGGTGCGACACGTAACGCAAGTGGTGTCGTCTTGTCTGTCTTACGGATTTCAGCCACGTGATTGAGCGCGTCTTCGAGCGTCTTAATCTCCGCATTCGCCCCCACCTCAATCGTTTTCACGTCATCGGGGAGAGGCATTTCAATCGGCTCGGCACCATACACAGTACATGTCGTCAAAGCAACAAAAACCGTCGTGTACGTTAGTGCGACCACATATACTAAACTTGACAGAAACATCTTATTCATATTCACTTCCATTTCTCCTTTTTAAATTTTAAACTTTCGACTTTCGTGCAATTTCACCAGAGTTCGTCGAAGCCGAGGACTTGCACACCACTCTTTTTCGCTTCCGCAAGGATGCTCTCCAGCCACTCGGTTTTTAAGTGGATGCCGCCCGCGTTCGGATGGATACCGTGCGAGGTGAAAAGAACAACTTCCTTGCGTTCTCCAGCGCGACGCACACACGCAAGAACGTCTTCGATATCGACATTATAAGCGTCACCGAGAATGACCCCACCAATGACACGGTGTCTCGACAATTCACTTGCAGGGAAGAAAAGACGATCGTCCGTTGCCAACGGCTTCAGATCCTTCACGAACTTGTTCTCAGGGTCGTAGGGACGGACGTCTGAGACACCAGTACGCAGTCGCTCAAATCGGGTGAGCAGAAACTCGTCGGTCTCCGCGTCGTTGCGGTTATTCGGATACGCGAAGGCATGAACCGGCACGTAGGCGACGTCTGCCTGACGCCGTGGGGTGGTGATTTCCTTCTCCCACCAACCCTCTTTACCGAGCGTTTCGAACGCCTGCGGAACATTCATGTGAGTTCGTCCGTGCATTCCCATCGTATGTCCCTCTGCCATCAGCTTCTTGGCGACGCGGACGGCTTCAGAATCAAAATCGCCACTCACGAAGAACGAAGCGTGGGCACCGTATTTCTCGAAAAGCGGAATGGCACGCTCCCAATCAGCAAAATTGCGGTCGTCGAATGCGAGTAAAAGAACGCCAGTGCTACCGGGTGGCAACGGACGACAGTCCTCAACCGTGATTTTTCCTCTTGCGCCCCCCTCCAGAAAGACGCTTCGCTTTGCGCGGATTTCCCGCTCGGCAAAGCCACGGCGATGACGCACCTTAAAACGTGGAATGGTGTTACGCACGCACCGCACGAACGAAAATGAACATGCGTCGGAAACCTGCACAGGCAGAAGTGTATTGAACGTACAGTCGATAAAACAGATGTCGTCGATGCGCGAGTTCCCTTGAAGAGCCCCCTCCACCGGACGTACACACTCGGAAATCGTGCAGTTCGTTACGGTAACGTCCTGAATGTAACAGTTACGTGCGCTATTAACCCACGCGGGCGTAAAACCAACTCCGGCTACCGACGCCTCGTGAATGCGCGTGTTCGAAATGATGACGTTCTGAATCGTCCCCGACCCAATACCGATGCGGATTCCGTAACAGCAACTCCAAATGTCGCAATCGTCGACGCGGATATTCTCACAGAAATTCGTCTCCGCGTGATGTTTACAGCTTGCGCGAATCGCGATTCCGTCGTCACCCGTACGTAACACGCACTTCTCGATGAGCGCGTTGCGCGTGCAGTCAATCGAGAAACCGTCCGAGTTCGCGATCGTTCGGTCTGCGTCAATCGTCACGCCACGTGCGGTGAAGCCGTCAGAACAGCGAACATGGCATGTCCACGCTGGCGGATTGATGATTTTCACGCCTTCGATACGGATATTTTTCGAGAGAAAGAACGCGAGAAGCGGTCCCGGGCGGAACCACGTGCGGTCCAGTGGGTGAAGTTTCAGACCGTATTTATACCACGGCCATCGGCTGTCCTCGTCGCAATCGCCAAAGAAAGTAGGACCGTTACCGTCGATCACTCCTTCGCCCGTAATGGCAACGTTCTCGACCTTATAACCCATGATAAGATGCGCACCGCTCCATTCCTCGGCCTCGCTTTTAAAGTTCTCAGGAAAGACATCATCCTTGTTGTAGTCTGCCTGGTTAAGGCTCCCCTTCAGGACTGCTCCCTTCGAGAGGTGAAGCTCTACATTACTACGTATCTCAATCGTACCGGTCGTCCATTCGCCCGCAGGCAGAACGACTCTGCCACCGCCTTGCGCAGCGACCTGGTCAATTGCCGACTGAATGTCATGTCCAGTCTTGCCTGACACAACGACTTCAGCCGCATGAAGTGTGCCAAACATTACCCCTACGAGGGCGAGGCAGACCGTCTTAAGTATCTTTGTTTTCATCACACTTCCTTTCCGTTTGCGATTGGGTGGGTTAAGGTGAGTGAGGGTGGGTAAGTGGGGGAGTGGAATGGGGTCGGTGAGGTAATAATCGTGGTTTCAATCCGTCTTTGGCGACGCTTATTTCGATTTCGGTTCTTCCAATTTTAGTTCGGAACCAGTACTCTTGGAAATCAGACAACGCGGTTTAAACGTTCCCATCTCACGTCCCGCACGCACTTCTGCCTCGGTGAAGGGACTAAAGTGAATCTCCCTTTCGCGCCGACGGTGGCAGTCGTAGGTCACGTAAATCATCCCGTCCGCAGCCTGACAGCCATCCGGATAGGAAACAATCCACGAATCAATCATCAAGCCACCCTTCCACGTTTCGCCGTCGTCATCCGAAATGAACGCCATCATCTTTATGCGACCGACATCTTGATCAATCGGTCCGTGCTTCACGAGGAGGAGCGCACCGCTCTCAAGGCGCGTGATGAAAAAGCGCGAGGAGGTGTGCTTGATTCGTGCCGGAACAGCCGGCGTCCATGTCTTGCCACGATCCTTCGAGAATGATTCGAACATTCCATTGCCCCCGCTCGAACGGATGAGCATCCATAAATCTCCGTTGCGCTTCTCGACGATCGTATGTTCGTCATACGCACGATTCTGCTTGGGGAGGCTCGCACCGCCACGCTCCGTGAAGGTCTTACCGCCGTCGGTCGTCACCAAAACACGCGCACTCACTTCGTCAAACCAACGAGCAACCGGGAACAGCCACTCACCGGTAGAAAGAACAATTGGTTTGCACATCATAATCCCCGTCCCAATGCAACGCGGTGTCGGATTAGGATTGGTCGGTTCCTTTTCGGAGTCGAGTTCCAACAACCAGAGTTGATCGTCCTTCGGGTCACTATACAAATCACCAACCCGGTCCGTCCATGTCCAGAAAAGCCGTCCGTCCGGCGTAATCCATACTTCCGGATCAAATACACGACGACCGTACAGTCCGTCGGGGTCAGAGACATAGACTTCCTTCCAGTTCTTACCGCCATCCGTACTCGTCGACAGTACCGCATAATTGGTGGGATCTTCGCACGCGGTCGGACCTGTGTACCATGTCGCCCACATCCGACCGTTCTTCGCAATGGCAATGGAAGGAATACCCGTGAAGAAACGGTTCGATGGCTGGTGCACATCGTCCGGGAAAAACACTTTTGACGGCTCAATCGGACGTTTCGCCTCCTCTTCCGCCGCCTGTATGCCGAACGCACCACATGTAATCCATCCCACGAGCACAAGTACAAGCCACTTAATTTTCAGTTCCTTTTTCATTATTTCTTCCTTACATTATTTCTTAAACAATCTAAGATGTCATAAATTATATATTAGGCTTTTGGAAAAGTCAAGTATCTTTTCACACATTTTTTTCTTTTCCCTTTATTTTCTTTAAAATTCTCCTATAACTTTCCTTGTTTGTTATACACATTATCTATTCAGATACATTCTCGTACTTTTTCCGAAAATGTCCTAAAACATAAAACTTTCGAATCCAACAGACTTCATGCTCAAAATATAATTCGCGCAGGTATTCACGTATTTTCCGATGAGCGTATCGACTGTTGCGCTTTTCCCATTCAGGTCGTGCGTAGAATCCGCCGTCATCATGATATTTGCGCTGTTTGCGATTCCATTTTCGACGTACGTTCCCTGATTCACATTTACCGTCAGACCATTATACACCTGACCGAGATAAATCGAGCCGGCTCTCGTCCGGGTAATCGTTACATAACGCATCATTAAAGTCGTATTTCAAGCGTAATTGTTGAGTCGGACGTTCCAAGAGCTTGAGAATTCGAGACCACTGTTTTTAACGGTGTCATACAGCTCCTGTGCATCGTCGAGCGTCCAGAAAATGGCTGGGACGGCCACGGCAACATGTTTTCCGCGCTTGAGCGTCGCAATCGCCTGCTGATTATGTGACGGAGCGTCCGTAAAAACGGATAAATTGCCGAATGCGTCGGGCGGTCCTGTCGCAAGTCGTTTCGCAACGCGTAACGACGGCGAAACAAGATTGCCCGGCCGCGTCGGTACCAAAAATTTTCAAAAAAACTTTTAATCGCGTTCTACGAACGCTGGCTTTTTTTATGTTTTTTGGTTTTTATTAGAATGCCTCAAACTGCGGAATCTTTATCAACTCGCCGTCTTTTAACGCTGACTGATGCGCAACGATACCAGAAACAGAGAGGTCAAGTGCCATTTTTACATCCACAAGCGGTTTTCGGTTACGGAGAATGGAATCAACAAAATCATGACCGAGATAACCGTGCGAACCACCATGCCCGCCCGGCTCAACACCCGGTGGGAGCGCAGGTTTCAGGAGATTCAGATTCTTACTCTTCTCCACTCCAACGCCGACCGCCTGCCAGTGGTTTTCGTGGGTGCCGAAATCACCACGACAACGCCCTTTTTCCCCCCCATAATGTGGAGTGTCCCAGCTCACCGCCATACGTGCCATTCCACCTTCTGACGTGCGAAACAGAGCGATTTCCGTCCCGAACGGATTCTTATGCGCATTATTTTCCGGCTGGAATCTTGGCATAATACTTGGCATTCCCATACAAGAAACTTCCGTGAATGAACCACCCGTGACGCAACAGTAAAATCCGTTCGAGTGTGTCGGATAGAACATCGGTGGCAGTCCGACGCGCCAATCACGGTAAGAACCGAGACCGTTAAGGTCGTAATGGTAATATTCACCCTCCGTGTACACCATCCGCCCAAACGCACCGGCTCGGTAAAGTTGGCGCATCTGGTAACAGGAATCACGATACGCGGTCGTCTCGAACATCGTGTAAACAAGACCACTCTTCTTAACGGTGTCATACAGCTCCTGTGCCTCATCGAGCGTTCCAAAAACAGCAGGAACCGCGACAGCGACATGTTTTCCACGTTTAAGCGTCTCAATCGCCTGCCGACAGTGGGACGGAGCGTCCGTAGCAAGGTAAATCGCTTCAATCGAGTCATCTTTCAGCATTTCTTCCAATGACGGATACGTTTTCGCACACCGAGCATCACGGGCAAGAGCCTGACAACGCTCAGGAATCAAGTCGCTGACGGCCACAATTTCCACGTTGGGGTGGTTCTGAAGACCAAACTGCGTGGAGAATTTACAGACACCATACCCTACAAGACCCACGCGGAGTTTTCGGTCGGTATACTTTTCCCACGGGCGAGTTTCGTCAAATTTCGTCTGTGTTTCGTCAAAGCCCGCGATATTCGGGACATTTTGTGCGTTGACGGACGAAAACTGTTGTGACATGATAACCACGGCGGAAGTAGATGCTGCCGCTGTAGTGAGGAATTGCCGTCTGGAAAGTGACATAATATACACTCCTTCTAAAAAAAACTAAATGATTATCGGAAGGACTATCCTTCTCGATCTTAAAGTGGAATTAGTTATAGGACAACTTATTATATATCACGGAAGCGTAACAACCTCGCCATCCGCCTTGTTCGCTAAACGGCGGTGAGTGTCCGTATCTAGCGAGTAACTGATTTTCTGAACAGAACCATCACACATCGCCATTCCGAAAGTCCCCGCATGAGCAGCTCCAAAGCAGTTCGCATCGTTTATTCCCAGTCGGTCCTGTATCGGACGCGTGGCGCATGAGCGAATAATGTCTTCATCATTTCCGCAGAACACAGATAGGTCGTCTCCTCCGTAGGCACTCTCTTCATACGCATTCGGAGGAATAAACTTTTCACCAAATAAATACGTATTGGTCGTTCCGTCGCGGATTTCTCCCAGAGCCACCATGCTCTTGAAATAGCAGACACCGGAACACGTGATAGAGACACAGTGCGTTTTTCCCTGTGCAATGGTGTTCGGTGTCGATCCGTAACCGCCACTATTCCAGTTTCCATTCTTCGGGTCGCCACCGTTGGCTGCATAGTCGGTTTTCGCCGCCATATCCGTTTTGTCGCAGTTCGCCAACTGTGTGCCTCCCAAATAAGCGGAGGATTTTGCCGTCGCGGTTCGTCGGGAGGGACAGTAAAAAATAGGCAACGGCGTTTCCGAGCGGATTTTTGCATTCTGCCTCTGTGTACTGTCCGGCTCCTGAACGCCATTCATTCCAAGTTGCCACAACGCGGTCTGTTCCACGAATGGCAAAAGAGAATACGCCCACCCTCCCGTCTGTACATCCTTGAAACCGAGGTCCGCATCGCCGACCCAGAAACCGTCCCAGCCTCCAGTCGGAAGGGTTTGATTCTGTGATTCGTGATTTAACGCGCCGAGTGACAGGTTTTTCAGGTTATTGCTACACTGCATTTGTCTTGCCGCCTCGCGCGCCTGTTGGACTGCGGGAAGGAGAAGCCCTACCAACATTCCGATAATCGCAATGACGACGAGAAGTTCGACAAGAGTAAATCCTGTTTTTAGGTTCATGTTTCCTCCTCCGTAAAAAGCGTTAATCATCGGTTTTTCTGCGTCGGAAACGCCATCCAACCGCCCACGATCCCAAGTAGCAACATCAGAACACTTCCCGGTTCAGGAACTTCACTGAAACTAATCGACGAGACAGCCATCGAAGAACCGTATATCGAGTTATAAAGCCCGAAATCCCACGCCAAGAGAGAGTTAGTCGGAAGATTGGAGAAGTTCCAGAGGAGGGAATTTTCACTTGCCATTACGTCAACCCCCTCTTCAAAAGTGTTCAACCAAGACACCAAGTTCAAAACGGCATCCGTGTCATTCGAGAATTCCATCTCCATCTGATACGTGCCTCCTCCCAGCTTATACTCCAAAAATCCGGCGGCTGGAGAAAGATCATCGGTGAGCTGGAATGTTCCATCACCATCAGTGTCCGTCCATTCTTTTTGGGAATTTAACGTAGCAATAAGGTCTTTTCCATTGACCGTCACGTCGAAAATTCCCTTGTTAACGCCGAATGCAGTATCGATGTCACTCTGCTGGAAAGCAAACCCGGTAAAGATTTTATACTCTTCGTCGCGGGAAGCGAGCGTACTGATACCATTCGCGATGCCCATAAACATCGAGTCCGCATTCGGAATGGAGACATCTCCAGAAAGTTGCAATGTGTTCATTCCCTTATCACCGGGCATGAAGACGATATTTCCACCTCGCGACATGCCAAGTCCTTTCGTAGTCCATGTAGTAGGGGTGTCGGCATCAGAACCGTTCATAAGAACAAGATAGCCTTTCATATTCGCATTGGTCGTGTTGTCACCTAAACGGATATCTCTGGTCGAAAGATTAGCGTTTCCAGAGACGTATAATACACCAGTGCCGTCCATGAGCTTCATTTCGCCGAGTGCTCCGATAGAAAGTAGATTTCCTACGGTAATAGTTCCGCCCGTCGCCTGTAACGTCGTAATGGAGGAATCCTCTCCAATGAACATATTCGCCGTTGCTTCCAGAGTGCCACCACACATGAGAATATCGACATCTCCCCTTACCCCGAAATGAACATCTCCGGCAGAAATGGTTCCGTCATTAAGCGTTACTTTCGCGTAAGAACCCTTCTCATATCCTATGTAAGTGACAAATCCCTCCCATTTTCCACCGTTCAGAGTCATTTCTGCGGCACCGGATTTTCCCAGATATTGCCAGTAAGCCTGATTGGAGTTCGTCGTGCCGAGATAAGCGTTATCGGAAAGTGTAATTTTCGCGATAGCGTCGGCATGATTCGCGGCGGATAGCGTTCCTGTAACTTTTCCATTTCCAGAAATATTCAAAACCCCTTTGCTTCCAGCACGGTTGCCAATATCCACCTTAGGAGCGTTAACCGTCCCACCAGAAATGTTCATCTCACCGTAAGCACTACTTCGACCGTCACTTCCCACTAACTCATTTCCAATTTGGAGAGAGCGTTCCGAGGTGAGAACAAGATTTCCGGCACTCTGCGTGTAGTATCCCTTACTCCCGTTTGAGTAACCGAGAACCATTCCATACGTCCCCTGAATGTTGAGGGTTCCGCCGTCATTGCACATTTCCGAAACACCATTCATATCGCTACCAATGATAAAGTTCGCCGCCAAACCAGAATCGTTCTTCTTGGTAAGTACGGAACCTTCGCGAAGATAGACTTTCCCTTTGTCGCCAATGACGAAATAAGCAAGATTCGAGCTGGATTGGTTCGTGAACGTTCCAGAAATCTCCAACGTACCATAAACCCACGGAATACGCGCGGTTGCGGATTCTCCTGCGTTGATGGTTACGGTATGCCCAGCAAGGATTTTAGCATTATCGGTAGTGCTCGGCAGTTGCGCTACGCCCCACGTACTCGGCGTCACCCAATTCCCACTTGTTACGGAGGTTATATCCGTTGCAAAACTGTACGCGCTTCCGAAAACGGATAAAAAAGCGCAACCGAATAAACCAATCCAAGATTTCGTTCTCTCAAACATCAATTATCTCCTTAAATTTTAATTTACTAGCAAACATTTTTATCTCCAAAATTCCAATATAGTGTCCTTTTGCGTCGCTGAAACGGCAACCGAAAAAATCTCACTTCTTGAAATTAAAAAAGGGATTAGTATATACCTTTTAAAGATACACGTAAACTTGGAAAATACCAGCAAATTTGCGCAACAGTTTGGAATATTTTGAAGGAATTTTGCGCAACACTCTCTTGACGAAAATCGAAAGAGCGGGTATGATATAAAACATTCGTTAACGTCCGTTTCTTCCGTCCCCAAGACAAATTTTTGGTAGCGGGCCTCCGTTAGAAATTCGCGTCACAGATTCCAATTTAACGTCCGAGTATAAAGATGGAAATTCCAAAAAAGAAACTCTTTCCCCAGATCCCTCAAGTGGGAATTTACTTTCCGTGTTTGTCTAATAGCATTCATGGGATACTCCGCTATGAACGCCTATACGGACCGTGGAATATCTCGATTTATTCCTTTCGAGAAGATTCGCGCATCGCGTTTCCGCAACCACACGATACGGGACGAGTGCTACGTTTCGGTGGGGAGATTACTCCGGAATGTTTCGATGGTGAAACACCAACCGTGGTTCTTGACCCTCGGGAAGAACATCTGAATTTTCCGCATGTGGAGAAAATGACGCGCTTCGTTTTCGATTCGGAATCAGTCGGCAAGCTGGCAGCGGAGTACTTTCTGCAAAAACGTTTTACCCATTTCGCCTACATTGGATTTTTCTTTGAGACGAACTGGTCCGTCTGGCGCCGTGACGGTTACATAAAACGCCTTCGGGAGGATGGCTTCGAGGCATTCGTGTATG
>JAUNAI010000297.1 GCA_030527705.1 Planctomycetia bacterium
ACCACAAGCACCACAGACGCCGAAAGTGCTGAAACAGGAGATAACTTATTATTTCAGGAAAGTTTATTTATAGAGCAGCTGAAAATCGCTCATGAATTAAAACGTCCGGTTTCTCTTCACTGTGTCCGTGCGTGGGACTCGATGGAAAGACATGTGCGTCACATTCTCGGCAAGAATTCTTCCCTCCCTCTCCTTTTTCACGGCTTTACCGGTTCTCCAGAACTGGTGAGGCAGATTCTCACGCACTGGAAACTAAACGCATATTTTTCACTGACAGCCACTCGATTTCGACTTAATCACCCACGTTCTCTCCAGCTTTTACATACGATTCCGCATGACCGACTTTTTCTGGAAACCGACGCGGAAAAAGCACAATCTGTGAAAACTTTACCGGATTTCTATCATAAAATTAGCATCGAGCTGAACCTTTTACCTGACTCGCTGTGTGATTTAATCCGGGAAAATCAGCAACGTTTCTTAAGTATCAACTGAATAAGTCGTCTTCCAGTTAATTCGTGGTTACTTAAGTAATATTTTACCAGTTCAGAAACATCTCCAATGCGCCAATTCCGAGTAGCGTAACGCTAATAATCGAGTTCACGTTAAAAAACGCAACATTTATCCGTTGAGGGTCATCTGTTTTCGCGATTCCATGTTCAAACAGCAACAATGCTGCAATCATTCCTACTCCGACGAACCAGATAGTACCGAACGGTGAAAAAACGAAACCCAACAACAGGAGTGGAAGCGGAACGAAAAGATGGCAGACTGCCGCAATCCGTAACGCATTTTGGATACCAAATCGACCGGGGATACTGTGCACACCAGCTTCTTTATCGAAATCCGCATCCATCGTTGCATAAATAATGTCGAAACCTGCCGACCAGAAACAAACCGCGACCGCCAAAATTACTGCCGAGGTTTCCGCCAACGTGATCGTTAATGGTTTTCCAGCCAGCCAGAGCATCGCATTATTTATCAGGACCTCCCCCCGAAGCGCAACCCACGCTGCAATTGGTGCCAGCATCAACGCAGTCCCAAGCCAAAAATGAACGTAATTCGTGAAACGTTTCGCGAGACTATACCCCATTAAAAAGAGTAAAACAGGTACCGAAGCACAGAATGGCAACGGATTATAAGGCAAAAATAATGCCGTCGAGGCAATAAATCCGACCACGCACACTACCGTAAAACACGCAACCTGCCTCACCGACAATTTTCCTGCAGGAAGGTGCCTCATAGCGGTCCGAGGATTTTTAGCGTCGATTTTTCGGTCAACAAGCCGATTAAACGCCATTGCAGCACTCCGTGCGAAAACCATACAGAGTAGAATTCCGAGAAAATCCCACCACCGGAATGCCACTGTCGGTACAGCACTCACTTCCGGATGAAAATTCGTGAACCATGCCATTCCCGCCGCCAAAAGCGCGAAAGGTAATGCAAAAATCGTGTGACTGAATCGAATCAGTTCCAGAAATTTTCGGATAATACTGATCATAAATTATTAAAGCGCCTTACGAATCAATCCTGTTCCTAACAAAAGTAGTCCGAGGTTCGGTAACCACAAAAGTAACGGAGAACATGAGGTATCTTTTACAATTTCTAACGTCGCCATAAATAATGGATAATACATAAACAGCAACGGAACAATCGAAACGCAAATCAATACCAATGCACCAGCATTCCCACGTTTCAAAGAAAGAGGCGCACAGACCCACGTAAGACAGAAACAGTTAAAAGCAAACGCTAGCCGTCGAGTCGGCTCAATTTTAGCTCTACGAATCTGCGATTCTAAATATTTAATCTTATCATAATACGCAATTTTCCAATTCTCTGTCGTAAAATCCACAAACTTCCCCTCAAAGATATTGTCTGCGCATTTCTGCGACATTTCTTGTCTTACCAACTGAATATCTTGTAAACAACTTTCAATAAAATCATTCAACTGCGTTAAACTCATCATCGAAATCCGCTGCTTACTACTATTCGTTATCTTATTCAATTCGTCTAGCGTAATCACGATTGTACGTTCTAAAGTTGATGTCATCTGACTCTGATTTACCTGGAAGTCTGGTTTATATACAAACAACTTCGCAATTGAGGTTGTGTCATCAGAATTAAACGAATAAATTTCTCCATTTTTAGTGTAACAAACTTCTTCTGGAGAAATTACCTGATTCGCCGGCCCAATAGTTAACTGAGCACTTTCCGCAGAAAAAAGTCGGGTTTCTTGTGAATCTTTCGACGTCACAAACAACCCTTTAAGCGTCTTTCCTTCAACGTCGGAAACACTCAGAAAATAATCATCAGAAAACTGAAAACATTTTTCCGTTTCTAAAGTCTTATAAATAATAGTCTCCATCGAAGAGAGTAACGTACTCTGAATTCCCTGTCTCCCCCAAGAACAATTCAAATCCGCCATCCAAAAGCTCAGAATACTCATTAAAAAAGCGAGAAAGAAAGAAGGTGCCATCACGCGCCACGCAGAAATGCCGGATGACTGTAATGCCAAAATTTCATGTGACTGTGTAATACGCGAATAAATCATCACGCATGTGAAAACCATCACCAACTGTCCACAGAAAGACTGTGCGAATGGAAAAACATAAGGAATCAAATACGGAATCTGCGTAATTGGCATTTTACTCAGCACATCCTGAAGAAAAATGCCAATTACGACAAAAATTAACGTAAAACCAACCTGCATAATCAGGAATGTGACTAATAATTCAAGAAGAATACTCGTTGGAATTATCTTAAAAATTTTCATATTAATCGTCGTTTATTCCTGTAAAATCGGAACTTTCCGTAATCAGTTTGGTTTCCAAGTATCATTCCACAAAACACCACCCCAAGAAAGTCCCACACCAAATCCTAAGAGCAGTGCACGCTGATTATGCGTCATTTTCCCTTCTTTTCGCAAGTTAGAAATCAAAATCGGAAGCGTACTACTTACCGTATTTCCCCCATGCTCCATCTGAATCGGCACTTTTTCCGGGTCCAGTGCCATCGCGGAAATTAAACTTTCCAACATTTTCCGTGTTGCCTGATGCATCAGAAAAATATCCACATCCTGAAGCGTCAATCCCGCTTTATCCAATAACCGTTCCACTAGAGGCGGAATCTTGGAATTCGTGAACTTCATCAACTCAGCACCGTCCATATACAGGCTACTCGCCCACCGTCTCCGATGTCGCGGCTTCAGTGAAAGTTCTTCCGGCCGAATTCCACGTCCATACGCAATTAACGTATTCGCCCCCTCGCCATCCGTTCCAAAAAGGAAAGGTCCCAGCGACTGAGTATCACTCGAATCAATCAGCGTAGCCGTAGCGGCATCTCCGAAAATTGTCCGCAACGATCGGTCTCCACTGTCAATATATTTCGTGTAAGTCTCCGAAGTTATCAAAAGAATCCGTTTCGCTACTTCACTGCGAATCAGACCGTCTGCAAGACTCAGACCATATACGTAGCCGGAACAACCCAGATTAAAATCCAACGCTCCACAGTCATTCCGCAAGCCAAGCTGATGCTGAACTAAACAGGCAGTCGTCGGAATAGGATAATCAGGTGACTGCGTACAAAGTAACACAAAATCAATACTTTCACGCGGAATATTATGTTCTTCAAACAATCGACTGGCAGCCTTAAATGCCATATTCGACGCAAATTCGTCTGACGCAGAAATATAACGTGAATAAATCCCCGTTTTTTGACAAATTTCTTCTAAATCCCATTCCGGGTGCTCACGTTTTAAATCATCACTCGTTTCGCACTTTTCAGGTAAATAAACCGAAATAGGACCAATACTCGCGTATTTCATCTGAATATCCTCTAAACTACTTATATTATATATTATGCTAATAATAACGCAAAAATAGAATTTCGTCAATATGAAAGTTCCATTTTTCATCAAAAAAGAGCAAAATCCTCGTCCTTTAGCCCATTTTTTCGTTATTTCTGTAACATTCCACACATTCTTTCTGCTATCGTGACAGAATTTCCGCCAATTCCAACGCAGAATCCGAAGCGTGTCCGCCAACTAAAACACATGAACTGTAAGTTGAATTCATGGAATACAGAAGTTGAAAATAGCGGAAACTCGCATTACGCGCACACTCCAACATTCCAAAAATCGTCTCCAACTCGGAGTACGGACAAGATTTCAGACGCTGAAAAAGAGCCGAATTCTGAAAATCCCCATCCTCACTCGGCACGACAATATAATCAGCCAATAACCTCACGCTTTCCGTCGTTGTCGCGAGTTGCCCTGCGCAAAAATATAAATGTCGCGCCAACGGCAACGTTTTCATATCCTGTACCGACCCCGGTGCATATCGGTCTAGGCCAATCTGAAATGCTTCCGATTTCATCTCCGTTTCTGCCACAGGAAAATTCACTGGCCACGTCAGTTCTTCAGAAAGATACCCCGCCAACCGACACCGTTCTTCCCAGCCCAATGCCTGAACTTTCAGTAATTCTGCACGTAAAATCAGAAACTGTAACTCCAGCGACATTCCCATAATTGGCGATGATTCTGAATTAAGCGAGTCCGCGAGAACCCGTTTCGAGACTGAATTTAGAATTTCCTGCTGATAAGCCAAAACATACATCTGCTTCTGAAACGTCACATACCGCCAGTACGTATGCACTGCCCGCTCCCGTTTTTCTGGAAAGGTCCGTTCAAGAATCTCTTCAAGCGTCACCTGCGTCCGTTCCGGCATTACGGAGGAAACCAATTCCGATGACGATAAAACCGAGTGTGTCGTAGAAACAGCTACATTTTCCGGCACATTT
>JAUNAI010000298.1 GCA_030527705.1 Planctomycetia bacterium
AGACTGGAAATGGTTTAAAATAGAGATTTTAAACAAAATGCAACAGAAAAAACGTCTGTACAGTGGAAATTTTATAAAAAATTTGTTAAATTTTGCGAAAAAAGGCCGGGGAACCTCTTGCAAAAAATTCCTTGAAGTGCTATACTAACAATTGTGTTAAGGGGAACCCCTTAACAAAAAACCTTCAACGCCTAACGGGCAGGAAACACATATTGGTGAGCCGATAATGAGCTCGTAAGGAACCCGGTTACGGACCTTAGAGAATGTATCTGTGCGTGACTCCTCGAGAGAACGTACATCACAAGAAACTAAAGTCAGGGTATCCGCATTGAATTAACGGGCTCTCCAATACTCCTGCTAACCTGGCGGTTGGAGGTTTTTTTGTGTATATTAGCCTCCCATTTTAACCTGAATATTTCATACCTAAAAAGGCAAAAAACGTTCAAGTGTTCTAAAATACTGCATGAAACCGTTATTTTCAGCGGAAACAATAACCATTAAATCTCCCACAGAACTCGCAGATTTTCACAGAAATGAGGGAGTTTTCAGGAAATGAAAATGATTTAGGACACCAAGTTTTTTACTTTCCGAGACCCTGTATTTTCAGGCGCTTCACACAGAAGAGACAGATTTCACAGACGAGTTTTAAATCATAATTAAAATCTGTGAAATTCTGTGGAATCTGTGGGAGATTTAAGACCACTGGTTTTCGTAAAATCCGTGGGATATGAAATATCTGGCTTAAGAGAGTTGGCGATGTTGTTTCCATTTCTTTAACCTCCTTTTAAGGTCCATTATGTCCGTAATCGAAACGTTATCGTCCTCTCGGAATCAGGTCATTCTGTCGTTGAACCCGAAAGCGGGGCGGCGGTCGTCACACGAGCGGGCGGATCGGCTTGCGTCGGTGCTTCGGCAGGGGGGAATGGAAGTGGAAATTCTCACGGACCTGGCGGTCGTCGCGCAACGGGCGAATGAGTTGCACCGTGCGGGAAAATTGCGGGCGCTTATCGGTGTTGGCGGGGACGGAACGGCTGCGGAATTGACGAATCGGACGGAACCGGGAGTGCCGATTGCGTTATTGCCCAGTGGGACGGCGAATCTCTTGGCGAAACACCTCCGGTACAGTTTCAAACCGGAAAAGTTCGCGAAAATGATTCTTGCGGGCCACGTCATGCCGATGGACGTTGCACAGGCGAACGGACGTATTTTCCTCGCCATGATTGGTTGTGGTTTCGACGCGGAGGTCGTTTCACAGGTGCACGCCGCCCGAATGAGCAATCCGAAAGGCGCGCATATCAACTATCTTTCCTACATGAAACCGATTTTCCGGTCGATTTTCTCTTATCGTTTTCCGCGCGTACGTGTAGAATTTCTCGACGAGTCGGGCAACCCGACGGGGGAAATGTACGACCGTCCGTGGGCGTTTATCTGTAACATTCCGAATTACGGCTGGGGCATTCCTCTTGCGCCTGGTGCACGTGGAAATGACGGCGAATTGAACGTCTGCCTCTGGCGTGGTGGGTCGCTGTGGAGCGGGTGTCTGCTTTCCATGTTAGCGCAACTCGGCGGAATTCATCGATTCTGGTGGCGGTGTAAGATGACACGTGGGCGTAATTTTCGTCTTTCCCTTGCGCCGAATCAGCCGGAAAACACTGTCATGCCGTACCAGCTTGACGGCGACCCGGGGAGTAGTTTACCTGTAGAAGTCCGCATTTTAGAGAATCGCCTAACGATTTTCGTCCGGTAACCCCCTCCAAAAAACTCTTAGTATTTAAATAAATAAAATACAAGAAGCAAGCGTTCGAAGATTGCGATTAAAAAGTTTTTGAAAGAGGGGGCTGGGGAGAAAACAATTTTCAAAATGTTTTCTCCCCACGGGCGTAAATTCTTTACGGGTAGCCGATTCCTCTCGACTGAGTGGAATCGGCGTTTGCGTTTAGTTGAAAATCCTAACCTTCCACTTTTGGGATTGAATTTTCAGGTTAAAAGGTGTAATACGGTGCCGGCGGTTCGCACGCTTCACACGCTGGTGCTTTCACCTTCGTTACTTCTCCGCAATTGTTCACCGTTGGTTTTGCCTCTTCCTGCACAGCAAAATCAGCGACTTTACAGTCCTCGAATGTTCCCGTGCTACCCGAAGTAGCAAGAATGTCGCCAATATCGCACCCTTTTACCGTCGGATTTCCATTGGTCTCAAATTGCTTTATAATTTTGCAATCGTCGAACGTCCCAGCGCTTTTGTCGATTTTTACACAAGCGTCTCCTATAGCGACGGTGTAAAACTTGCATTTTTTCATAATCGGATTTCCCTCTTCGGTGATTGACATTGCTGAAGATTGACCTCCGAAAATAACGCAATTTTCGAACGTTCCCGTACTTTTCATAATCTCAACGCCTGTTTCTCCGCCACGAATGACGCAATTTTTCACCGTTGGATTTCCTCCGTTCATCGCCTTCAAGCCAGTGCAAATGGCATTAGTGACACAATATTCAAACATTCCCTCGGATCCGTCAACAAATACCGCCGTTCTAACTTCATGTGGACAACAAGCAGGTAGCGCACTCTGTCCTCTAGCGTCTTCACAAGGACAGCCAACAAACACACAACCCTTCATGATTGGATTTCCGCCATTCTTCACTTGCACCCCGGATTCGATATGACAATCGACAAAATTGCCGGTCGCTCCATTTATCTCCAAACCGGTAATAAAGCACCCTTTCATGGTCGGATTTCCGCCATTCCGTACTAAAACGCCTCCACCTTTCGGATTGATATTGCAATCGACAAAATCGCCAGTCGCTCCATTTATCTCCAAACCGGTAATAAAGCACCCTTTCATGGTCGGATTTCCGCCATTCCGTACTAAAACGCCTCCACCTTTCGGATTGATATTGCAATCGACAAAATCGCCAGTCGCTCCATCTATCAGAACATCACTATTCACAGTGCATTGCGTTAGCTTCATGCTGGACTTTTTGCCCTTGTTCAAAACTCCGTTACCATACTTACTGTCAATTTTGCAATTTGTGAGTTTTACGGAACCACCCGTAACTTTAATAGTATAAGGAAGTTCAGAAGTAAATTTTGCCGTGCGTTCTTCCTCTGAAAGATTACTCATGAAATTATCAACGAAATCCATTTCGCTACCGGGCGCTACACACATAGGACCATCTGGCAACTCTTCAAATATTTTTAATATTACCAGACATTTTGCGAAATCCTTATCCTCCGGCAACGCCTTATTCGAGATGGTAACGTTTTCAAATTTCACCTTTCCAGCGGTAATGTGGAACGTGTCACCCTTTTCACACACAATGACTACATCCACGTACCCAGTAGGAAACAGAAATGTTTCCCCCAATAATCTCCGAAAGTACATAAAAAAAGGGGAGTACGTCAAACGTATCCCGCTACAGAGGTCTGCAACAACCCACGACAAACAGATACGTGACGCCCCCCCTGAAAGGGAGCCGAACATGCTCTCGTTTATCGTAATTACATAAAGACACAGAACCACCAGCCATTACCGCTAATGGTTTCTCATCGCCAAAACGATTTAGATGTTGCAGTTTCTGTACCGTTAAGCGAATTCTTGAGCATACAAAGCTCTATGTTATTTTTATTATATATCAGAATGCAAAAAATGTTAAGTGAATTCGTGAAATTTTATGAAAATTTTGAATTTTTTGTCTTTTCAGTTGGGTTTATACTTGTTTTGGGGTGGGAATATGCTATAATGAGGATACAATCCCCCCTTTTAGAGAAGGTTCAGATTACCTACAGAACTGTAAATTTCATAAAAATAAACATAAAAGGAGAAAAATCATGAAAAAACATTCGCTTTCGCTGTTTTCGCTCGGTTTCGGGGCGGTTGCGGTCATTTTGGGGAATCTTGGCGCGTCGCTGACGGCGGCGGAATATGCGTGTCCGGAGCCGACGCCCGTGACTGAAGCGCGAGAACTGTTTAACGGAAAGGACTTCACGAACTGGTACACGTATGTGCGCGACGAGGGTAAGAATCAGGATTCTGCCGGCGTTTTTACCGTGAAAGACGGAAAACTCTGCGTCTCTGGCGAGAAACTCGGTTGCGTCACGACCAATGAAGCGTTTCAGAATTACCGCCTTATCGTAGAATATCGTTACACGGGTGCCACGCTCCCTCCGCGTGAAAATAATACGCGCGACTGCGGAATTCTCGTCCACTCGGTCGGTGAGGACGGCGCGTGGGACAAGACGTGGATGTACTCGCTCGAGTGTAACATCATTGAAGGCGGATCGGGCGACTTTATCGTCGTTGGAAACGGAACGGACGATTTCTCCATTTCCGCGAAAGCCGTCGCGTCCAAAAATCCGAAAAGTAAGTGGGTTTACGACCCGAAAAGTGAAGAGACCGTTACCCTGAACGGTGGCGGACGAATTGACTGGGAATTCCGTGACCCGACTTGGACTGACACGAAAGGTTTCCGCGGCGCGAAGGACGTTGAAAATCCGATTGGCGAGTGGAACACGATTGAAGTCATCTGCGACGGCGATACGATTACGAATATCGTGAACGGCGTTGTCGTGAACCGCGCGTTCGACGTGAAACCGAGTTGCGGAAAAATTCAGATTCAGTCGGAATTTGCGGGTTTCGAGTTCCGTCGGATTGCGATTCTGCCGCTGGAAAAATAAGAGAAAAAACAAAAAAAGAACAAATATTAAAAAGTTTTTGAAAGAGGGGCTGGGAGAAACCTATTTTGCAAAAATGGTATCTTTCACGATGTCGGATATACTGTCGGATATAATTCGG
>JAUNAI010000299.1 GCA_030527705.1 Planctomycetia bacterium
GATGAATATGCAGGAAATTTTCGACATGGGAACCCAGGCGTTGATTCCCGGGGTATTTTGGCATCCGAATTACCGTTTTTCGCAGGATTTCTGTCTTACACCGACGGATTCCGTTTCTGTACTCCGCTCAGAATTAAAAGGTGTGGAGTCTTTTTCCTTGCGAGTAAATGTATCTGATTTTGACGAGAATTCTCCAGAAATCCAGTTTTGGACGCCATTTTTGGAGAAAATTCCTCTTGTACGGTTGGAACTCGCCGATTTTCCTCCATTTCATACGTTTATGAGGCAGATTTTCTCTCCAAAAACCGCTTCAGAAGTTTCTCTCACCCCTTTTTTAGAATCCATTTTGGCTACACTCTGCGCGCAGTTTCAATTGGTGCCGAATATGGAAATGTGGCTGGAATTTAAACCGGATATTTTTTTAACTTACTTCTATGATGGAGATGGAATAAAGAGCGGAATCGCGGAAAGTATAACGGATCATAAACTGAGGGGTGTAAATATCCGTCTTGTCTTGGATCTTGCAGAGGGACCGAAAAAGTTGATGCGATTTATCGACGTTCTAAAAAATATCCATCAGGAAAACATTCATCTGGAAATATGCGGAAACTTTCTGAAATGGAAAGAGACGCAGATTGTTGATTTTCTGAAACGGATTTCGGAGACGGCACCCGTAAGTCTCCGTTTTCGTGAAACACTGGAGGATAATAGGAATGGACGTGGGGATAATAATGATTTCGCACAGGATTCTGATGGGGAACTTCGTTTTCGTTATCTCCGTCAAAAAAGAACAGTTACGCAGACATTACATACACTTAACCTTCCTGTCGCTTCTGAGAATTTCTGGAATGCACGTGACTTGGCATCTCTTCAGAGTGCCTCTTTACAGAATATCATACATGTTGGCATCGGTCGTGGGAATGATTCCTATATTCATCACCTTCACGTTTCCTTGTCCGGACCTAATTTCACAGTTTTTCCTGTTCATTCACAGATTTATGCACCAGAAAATTCACTGGAAAATTCTGCTGAAGTATCCGTTTTTTCTCTTCCACCGACGGAAAATCTCCCGGCCTTCCTTAGCGCGTCTTTCGCCCGTGGTTATGTCCAGAAATCAGAAATGGAGTCTTTTCTGGGGGAACCAATTTTAGATCGTTTTTCGGAAGAAATTCAATTCGCGTTGAAAAAGTATCTTTTTACAGAATCTGATGATCGTTTTACGCTTACTGTGACTGGTCAGGAATCAGCAGGTGGTTTACTTGCGCTTTTCGCTTCTGAGCATTTCCGTGCCATTTATTTTTCTGGACTGAAATCACAGAAAATGCGGAAAACATCGGAACTGACCACGAAAAACGAGTCTGCCTTCCTCACGACGTATAATTTAGAAAAATATCCCCGTCCTTCCGTTACCTCTGACGCGGTGGCGATTGTTTTGGAGGATTCAGGAGATGTCGAAGTTTCTGAGAATGCCCAAAATTTCCTAAAAACGGAATATGAAGAATTTTTAGGAAAAATAACTGAAAAATCGGCTTCCGTGTTACTTATTCAGCGTAAAAAACCGCCATTTCAGGATGCGTGGGCGTTGCCAGGTGGATTTTTGCAGCGAAATGAGACTGCCGAGTGTTGCATGCGCCGTGAACTTTTTGAGGAAACTGGTCTTGCTGCCGGTCCGATTCTTCCGCTTGGGTGTTTCAGCACGCCAAACCGTGACCCACGTGGATGGATTCTTTCTAACGCGTTTCTCACACTGATTTCACCAGATGAAGCGACTTCCTCAGCCGATGATGATGCTCGTGACGCACGCTGGTTCCAAATTTCGTGGCGTTGGGAGCTGGACACGCTCACGCTCTACCTTTCTGACCCGACACAGACAATCCGTTTTACAGCGACATTATCTTTCCATATGGAATTAAATCTTCCGCATTTTACGCAACTTGGGAATTCTGGTTTAGCGTTCGACCATGCGGAGATTTTAGCTACAGGAGTGTATCAGTTAGAAAAGTTACTGAAAATAGTGCGATAAATGACGTAATCGAGATTAAGACCTTTTAGAATTTTTTTGGGATGGTCTGAGGGGAGAAAACATTCAAAATACTGTTTCCTCATGATCCTGATGACATTACGGTTAGCGTGCTGTTCTGAAGAAGGAATCGGAAATATCGTTAAAATGTTTGGTTGGGCGGATTTGATTCAAGGGGGAATTGTTAAAAGTTGGGAAATGAAAAAAAATTTACGGTGACCAAGTACCGTCTACGATTAAACCCGAAATTAAAAAAAGAGCGTGGGAAGAAACTCTCTGCTGGTGGTTACTATTACAATTTGATTCCGTTTCTGAGTTACCAGAGTTTTTTGGCGATATGGGACGGTTATTTTTTTACATTCGTGAAGAAGACCTTCGTGCTTGCCGATTCGAAAATACGCGGATGGAACTTCAGTGTTACTAAAGTAACCACTAATTAAGTCGCGATTTGGGGAAGCGGCGTGTCTCGTGCCGCTATGAGGTACCTTAAAATATAAATTTTAGGCTGCAATCGTGATTTTCGGAGACTTTTTAGGCTAAAATTCATATTTTCACCACTTCTGTGGCGCGAGACGTGTCGCCTCTTGGTTAATCCGCGTGTACTAAAAACCGTTTCTTTAAATTGTGGCTTCAACCGACAGCATTTATTGTTTTCTGTTAATTACGAAGATTTTATTGTCGATGTCTTCCAGATAATTCGTTGGAAAATCTATCTTTTTTATGAAATTTTTACATATCCGTGTTGAAAATTTTTACGGAATGTAGTATAATAAAAGGAGTGTAAGTGACACAGTTGTGATTAAGAGTTTTGGGAAAGTTATATGTGATGGGAAAATGATTTCGCAAAAATGTTTCCCTTCTCACGAATATTTTATGTTTCGCAAGGCTAAGCACATGGAGTAATCATCATGAAACCTATTTTCACATTTTTCCTACTTTTATTCTTTCTCTGTGTTTCCGTACCGTTGGGAAACGCGCAGGAAATCATGAAAATGAAGGATAGCGTGCCAACTTGGTTACTGCCGATGAAAGTCTCGCTCTATTCATTCCCGACTGAGGAAGAATGGAATCTTCTTCAGGAAATCCGATTTCCGTTCATTCTGGAGCTAAACTTAAATTCCAATTATCCCGATTTGGAAGTGGATAATCAGAAAACTATCAATTTAAGTGAATTGCCGACACTTCGCGCAGTCCATTTCATGGGTGACATGATTTCTGATGACCTTCTGAAAACAGTCCGTGATTTGCCGGCGTTGGAATACGTTTCTTTGAAACATTGTGATAACATCACGGATATCGGAATTTCTCATCTTTCGAAGGTGAAAAACTTAAAACGTCTCCGTTTCGCGTCATGCAGAAAAGTTACCAGTAGCGCGATTGGAGCTTTTCGGCTTCATCCGACTCTCGCAAGTCTCGAAATCGAATTATGTGTTCCTTTCACTTCGACGCTTTTTTCGGATATTGCGTCAATTCCGCAACTTATTCATTTTTATTACGATAATGCGATAAGTGAATTTTCGGAAGAAGAGTTACTGAAACTTGCTGATATGAAAAAATTGAAATCGTTGGGGCTGTCTCCGTGCGACCAACTTACTCGACCGATGCTAGAAACGATAATTCAAAAACTTCCCGACCTGGAGTGTGTTTTCCTTCAGAATTGCTCGAAAATGACCGAGTCAGACGAAAGAGAAATTCAGGAAATATTTCCGAATCTCATGATTGTAATCAACACAGGATATGAAAAATTTGATTATTAAATTTTGAGAAACACGTATCGAGGAGGTGGCTTGAATTATTTTCATTTCCTAAAAACGCACTCATTTCTGTGAAAATCTGTGGGTTCTGTGGGAGATTTAATGATACTGTTTCTGCGTAAAAATACATTCCATTATTTCGATTGTATACGAAAGTAATGATTCATTCCGTATTTTCCGATGTTTTAGGGAGGAAATCGTCCTACTCCATCAATAATTTTTCGAAAAAATCTGTCGGAGCGGGGGGATATTTCTTGAGTAATTCCTCTAGTCGCGCGACGGTCCGAGGCGAAATAGACGGCGTGTTGAGCCATTTTCGGAGTGTGTTGGGGAACGACTTGCGGTAAATCAGGTGTCGGAAGAGGAAATCCTGCGAAGCTCGATAAAATGCGTCGTCACTTTCCTAAATAAGACGAAATAGAAACGTACATGATTCATCTTCGTTCAGAGAATTTTTCACAAAATACTCCGCGAGCGAAAGTAAGGCGTCATGCTGATTGGAGGTGAAGTCATCCGTCTGGCTCCAGTTTTTCACGCAAAAATCGCGCGTAATCCGTTTCATTTCCGGCGTTAAATCCGCGAAATTATACACATCCGTCTCCAAAATCGTCCAAGAATCAGTTTGAAACTCTTCCATAAACTGATTCCAGAGTTTCAGACACTCCTCCTGGTCGGGTTGTTTTCCATGTCGCGTTTTGGCGTAAAGTAACGTAGCAAGTCGCGCTTCCAGATCTTCGTGCGGATTCTTGTAATAGTTACTCAAAAACGTTTCCCACGGAAATTCCGTCGCGAAAGTTGCAGGAACACGATATTTTTCCTCTAACCGTCCTAGCGGGAACGGCACGAACGTCCAACCGAAATTCTTAGCAAGATATGTGCCCGCTTCCGTCTCCTCCGCGTCCAACATCACCAACGCGGCTACTAGATGATAGCAGAATGAATGGACATGGACTACGTTCATCGTGGAATCAAATTCGTTTTCCGTCTTAGTTTCCGTC
>JAUNAI010000300.1 GCA_030527705.1 Planctomycetia bacterium
TTCTTGTATTCTTGTTTTCTTTTTTACCCAAAATTGAAATATCCGTGCGCGTTATGATAACTCACGTCCGCGACCAGACCGCCGAGCAGTTTCTCATCATTCGGTAAAATACCGCGCTTCACGTCGTTTCCAATCAGGTTACACAGAATCCGACGGAAATATTCATGCCGAGTGTACGACAGGAACGACCGACTGTCCGTCAGCATTCCGACGAATCGGCGAAGAAGTCCCAGCGCGGAAAGAACGTTCATCTGCGTCTCCATCCCGTCTTTCTGGTCGAGGAACCACCAGCCGGAACCGAACTGCAATTTTCCCGCCGTCACGCCGTCCTGGAAGTTGCCGAGCATGGTCCCAATCGTATGATTATGCACCGGATTTAGATTATACAGAATCGTTTTCGCCAGCTGATCCGTCTGTTCCAGCGCGTCGAGATACCGTGACATCGCCAACGCTGCATCGCCGTCTCCGATCGAGTCGAAGCCTGTGTCCGGTCCGAGAGCGCGATATTTCCGCGTATTATTATTCCGCATCGCGCCAAAGTGAAACTGTTGCGTCCAGCCGAACTCATGATTCATCCGGCCACACTCGAATAGCACACGCCACTGAAACGCATTCACATCTTCTGGTGACAGTGCTTTTTCACGGTCTGCGAGTGCCTTCTGGAAAATCCGATTCGCCCCCTCGCGCTCAAATTCGGGTATCAGATTCCCTGCCAAGTCCAGCTCACATTTCGGGAACATTCCCAGTCCGTGGTCTGACAGTCGGCACCCCACCGAATTAAAGAACGCGTAACGGTCATGAAGAGCGTCAATCAGCGTATCGAAATCGCGAATCGTCTTCCCCGTCACTGTTTCCAACTGTTCCAGCCACGGGAAAAAGACTGCCGGACGGTCAATCGCCATCGCCTTATCCGGGCGCATCGTCGGCAAAACGTGACTTTTGAACGTTCCCGACGCATTATCCGCCGCGATTTTCTGATGAAATTCGAGCGAATCGACCGGGTCGTCTGTTGTGCAGACCGACTCGACATTCATCTGCGTCATAATTCCACGTGCCGAGCATTCCGGCTGCGCGAGAATCGCGTTACAGTCCTCCCAGATAGAATCCGCCGTCGCGGGCGAGAGTAATCGGTCATTAATCCCGAACGGTCGGTTTAATTCCAGATGCGTCCAGTGATAGAGCGGATTCCGGAGCGTATACGGTACAGTTTCCGCCCATTTATCATATTTTTCTCGGTCGCTTGCGTCGCCGGTACAGAACCGTTCCGCCACGCCGTTACTCCGCATGGCGCGCCATTTATAGTGGTCGCCGTAGAGCCAGATCTGCGTCAGATTCTCATACCGTTTATCCTCCGCGACTTCCTGCGGTGGCAGATGGCAGTGATAATCGATAATCGGCAAATCACGCGCATAGTCGTGATACAACACGCGCGCCAATGGTGTCTCGAGGAGAAAATCTTCATGAATAAACGGCATTTTTAATCTTTCAGTCATGGGAAATATCTTTCATTCAGAAAAAAGTGGACAATATTTTATATCAATCATACATGAAAAATTTCGTATTAGCCGGTCCTGTCGGCAACTATTCCAGCAACGCGAAATGACGGAAAAACGTAATTTTATAATGTATCGAGGATAAATAATTCCCTTATTATAGCACGAATCGAGAAATTTGCAAGTGTTTTTCCATCAGAAGAAGAAAAAACGAAAATTTCTTTACAACAACGTGCCAATTTTTGAAAGTGCGTGTTGGTTAGTATATTGTTTCGTCAGTGCTTCATAGTCAAGAAACTCCACACGTTTACGAATTTCCGTGTAAATAGACTCACTAATAACACTCTGAAACAGCCTCTCACGTTCTCGAGCTGCCACAATAAAAAAGCGTGCATAAAAATCCTGTAATTCATAAAATTTACTCAACGACCGTCTAAAATCCGTAGAATGCTCGACTTCAAAAAAAGCACATGGAAGTTTCCGAGAGTTAAACCAAACGACATCCACAGTTTTTGCCTGCTTCATAATTTTTCTATAAGAAAAATTGTAAATCTTTTCCAGTGAACAAATTTCCCGTAACGGCGTCATCAGATATTTTCGATTCTTGTCTTGCGCAGGAACGCAGGTATCAAGATTTTTAAAATTTCCGATTTCAACCAGTAATCCTTGATAATAAGCGTGCGTAAACGCAGTAGCTTCCAGACTTTCAGGATTCTTCAACTGAAATTTCGTTAATACAGAATCTCGCGCTTCCTCTAACGCCCATAAACCTGGCTGAATACGAAAAAATTCATTCCGTTCCTGCACAATACGCCGAATGGAAGCCTCTGGTGTTTTACTTTTCCATTCGGAAACGTCCACTAAATGGTTTAATTGATTAAAGGTTGCGTAACCTCCATTTTGACGCATCGCTTCGATGACTTGTTCCCACTGACACAGCATCTTTCACTATTCACTTCTGTAGATTTTCTAATGACCAAATAAAATATACATTATAAGTTATACCACATAATACACCACATAAATTTTATCGGTTTTTCTCCTAAGCCACTCCAACGAATACAAGCGTAAATGTAGCGAAAGTAAGCATTTTAGGGGATTTTAAAAAAATTTTAAAAAATTTTACCACCCCCTATTGACAAAAAATTGGTTTGTGATATACTCTATTCCATACTTAAAGCCACTGTAGCTCAATAGGCAGAGCACAGCTTTCGTAAAGCTGGGGTTAAGGGTTCGATTCCCCTCAGTGGCTCTCTAAAATATAAATCGTATCAATTTGGTTCATGAAAGGGGATGTTCTACGTCGGAGCAGGCCCCTATTTGAATTTAAGGGTATTTTGCTCACGATACGAATTTATGTTTATTCGTACATAAAATCTACGGAAGGGTGGTCCTTTCATGAGTCGTTTTTAACATGTAAAACGACGGAAAAACGGATTTTATTGTGCGTCGGGTATAAAAATAAGGACCATAATAGGAGGATCTTCAGATGGGTTTCGGTCAGGATATCGATCTGAAACAGTTGGTTCAAATGAACTGCTCTTTCGGACCGCAGGAAATTGCTAAAATCAATCGCACTATCGCCTGCAAATACGCGAACTTCCGGATTTTCCAGGAAGCGGTTAATGAATTGGAGTCGCGGGAAGATGAACAAAGTCCGGCCGGGATGGTCCGTCTTGGTGTCTGCCTTTACCTTTTAGGGAAATATCGTCGTAGTCTGAACGTTCTTCAGCATGGTGACGGTGGTGCGTTGGCGCATTTTTATATGGCGAAATCGCATTATGCGCTGAAAAATTACGATGAAGCGGAGCGCGAGTTCACCTGTGCCCGTCAGGCCGGTTATGCAGCGGATGATTGTACGTTGTGTATTGTCGAGGTTCGTCGGACTGCTGGACGTATTCAGGAAGCGTTGGAGTTGCTCAATAATATGAGCGGTTCCGTTCAGCAGTCGGCGGAGTATCTTTATCAGCGTGGAATCACGGCTCTGGCCAGTGGTGGTACAAGTGAAGAAGTGGGAACGTGGTTCTCTCGCGCGGTTGATACGGACCCGATGCACCCGGGTGCTCTCTTCGGGTTGGCGATGGAAAATGACCGTCGTGGCAGTGACGACCATGCTCTGGAACTCTATAAACGTGCGGCAGCACAGTTTCCGTCTCATGTCGGGTCACTGATTAATCTAGGACTGATGTATGAAGATCGTGGCGAAAATGAGTTGGCAGTTCAGTGTTACGAGCGTGTGTTGGACGCGTATCCGGAAAATGAATATGCGAGACTGTATCTGAAGGATGCGCAGGCGTCGAGTCAGACGGCAGAAGATGTCGTGACGCACAATCCAACGGCTCAGATTCTTCGCACGCGTGTTGCGGATTTCGAATTGTCGGCCCGTTCGCGGAACTGCCTGTCCCAGATGGGAATTCAGACACTGAACGATCTGTGCAGTTACACGGAAGCGGAATTACTTTCGAGCAAGAACTTCGGCGAAACGAGTCTGGAAGAAATCAAACAGATGCTCAGTTCACGGAATTTGCAGCTTGGTCAGACGAGTGCGAAAACGCAACAGCAGCAGTTGCCGGAAGTGGACACGTCGATCGATATCGAGACGCTGAACAAGCCGATTTCGTCGATGGGGTTCTCGGTTCGTGCGCGTAAGTGCATGACACGTAGCGGGATTACGACGCTGGGCGATCTGATTCGGAAAACGGCGGATGAATTGTTGCAGTACAAGAACTTCGGTGTTACGAGTCTGACGGAAGTGCGCGAGAAACTGGACGAATACGGACTGCACCTTCACGGGGAATGATTTTCGTGGCGGTTTAGGATGTGACTGTTCAATTTAGGAGGAACGCCGTAGTGACCTGACCGCACTGCGGCGTTTTTTGGGATAAACGGACAGAAAAAGAAATAAAAACACAAAAAAGCAAGCAGTCGAAGACTGCGATCAAGAGTTTTTTGAAAGAGGGGTCTGGGGAGAAAACAATTTTGCAAAAATGTTTCTTCCCACGAGCGTTACCCCGCGACGGGTAGCCGATTCTTCCCGATAGGGTAGAATTCGGCGTTGGTGTTTAGGTATACGATACAAAAACATTCGTGAAGGAGGGAACATTTTTGCAAAATTGTTTCCCCTCGCACTCCCCCCTCAAGAAACTCTTGATATTAATAGATAAAAATAAATATTTGAAAAGCAAGCAATCGAAGATTGCGATTAAAAGTTTTTTTGGATTTTTTAATCCCGACGCGACCTGAAATTTCGCTTCCCCGTCGTTACGCGTTGCGAA
>JAUNAI010000029.1 GCA_030527705.1 Planctomycetia bacterium
TATAGAAGAAAAGAAGAAAAGAATAAAAGAAATTTTCTTATTAAATCCGGTATAATTTATGTATATTATGCCGGATTTTTTAAGAATTTTCCAATTTTTACATTTTTTTTCTTGACAATTCTGAAAAGCAGATTAAAATATTCTTGGAATATTAAAATAATAGTTATTATCAGTTAAAATATAATAGTTATCATAAACTATTATGAGGCCTCGGTTTTATCATGAAAAATATTCGTGATTTTCTAAAATATACTACGATGATACTCCTTTCCGTGTCCATGTCGGCAACTTGCTGGACGGCAAGCTGGGCACAGGAAAAGATTATTACGGATAATTATACCGTGACGGGGACGGAAGAGTTCGAAACGTTTAAAATAAACGCAAGTCCGACACTCACAATCGGTACTGACGCGACATTTAATATAACGAAAAACCTGTGGGTGGGTGAAGGTACTTCTGTTGCACCGAAAATTGTGATTGACGGCGGAACGCTTCATCTTGGCGGAACGACTACAGTGGCCGCAGGTGTTCCTCGTAAGTATAACATAATCGGTCATTATCCTGACACGACAGCGACGCTGACGATGAATTCTGGTATTTTTACCGTGGACGCTGACCTGTCCCTCGGCTGGCACGGTAAAGGAACCTTTATTCAGAATAACGGAACGACTACAATTGGATCGCTTCACTTTACGAGTCCGACGGAGGCGGCAGCGGGCAACAAGGCTTATGGAACGCTCACGATGAATGGCGGAACGTTGACCGTTGGAAATATTACGCGCGGTTCAAAACCGAGCGAGAGTGTTATCAATATGAACGCCGGGACGCTGAACATTACGGGGACGGCTGATATTACGAATCTTAAATATAATGGTGGAACTATTAATATCACTGGAAACGCAACCTCCAACGATCGGATTCAAATTCAGAACGCGACTGTTAATTTCGAGTCGGAAGGTACTTGGACTGCGGCGCGTCTTGTAATAACGGACAATGATACGCAACCAACCTCCATTTTTAACCATAAGAAAGGCGTTTTCGCTGTTACTGGTACAGATACCAGAATCTATACTGGCAACAGTTTTATGATCAACCACTGGAACGGTACGTCGGAGTATAATCTGAGCGGAGGAACGCTCAACGCGACGGGCGCCAACATTATGGTTGGCTGGGACGGAAATGCGAAATTTAATATCACTGGAGGAACGGCGAATGCGAAAGGTGTCGCTGTTGTTCAGCATGAAAACGCAGGCGGAACGAAAAAATTGATTATCGACGGCGGACGTTTGAATGTCGGCGAGTTGGGAATTTCCATTCAGGACGCAAAAGGATATGGCAACGAAGTTATTGCAACCTCTAAAGTAACTCTTGAGCGTTGCTCTATCGAAATCGGCAGTGCAACGATTGGCTCTTTGGCGAGCTGGAATTCGATCGCTAACATGAAATTCATGACGAAAGCGGAAGATTCCGACGTGCGTGCCTTAACTCTTACGCCGAGTAATGGACACACGATTACTTATTCCGGTAACTTTAGCGGAAGTGGAAATGTTTTCATTGAGGGTGCTGGAAAAGTGATTTTCTCCGGAGAAAATACACATAACGGTGACACGCGTATTCAGAATGGCGGAACGCTCCGCGTAGAAGGAAAACTCTGTAATAGCGGTGCATTACGTGTCGGAACTGGTACGCTGGAATTCGCGGGCGGAACGGCGAATCTGTGGGCGATTAGCAGTACGGAAGGTGCCGACGCGCAATCCGTTGTGAAGGTTACAGGCGGAACGCTCAATCAGACAGGAGCAAGCAACATAATTTCCAACGGAAATAGTTTCCTAATTGGTCACTGGTCCGGTAATTCAACTTGGACGCTTACTGGTGGCACGGTCAACTCGTTGAAAACCAGTCCGAGTTTGAGCTGGGACGGTTCCGCAACGCTTGACGTGGCTGGCGGAACAGCCAATTTTCTTGGTCTGAATGTCATTAATCATGGTAATAAAGGTACGACCGCCACACTGACAGTCCAGGACGGTGGTACGTTAAACCTCGGCGCGGAAGGACTTAAGATCATTGAATGTGACGGTCATTACGCTCCGACGACGATTAATTCTGTCGCAAGTTCCACGAATCGTTCCATTAATCTCGGTGATGGAACGATCGGTGCACTGGCAAACTGGAATTCTATCGTGAACATGACTCTGACGGATCCAGAAACGGGAGTCATGTTTAACACGTCTAACGCCTCGAATCCGACGGACGGCACGGGCCATACGATTACGCTTTCGGGCGTTCTCTCGGGTGATGGTGGACTAAATACGACCGGTTCCGGAAAACTTATCCTTACAGGCGCGAATACGTATACCGGCGCGACGAATGTCACGGACGGTACCCTTCAGGTGGACGGTTCCGTCGCAAGTGAAATCGTTCTTGGTGAAAATGCACTTCTCATGGGAACGGGAACTATCGCGGGACTTTCTTTTGCGGAAAATTCAGAAGGTGCATATATTCAATTAAATATCGACGCAGATAATACAGAGGATTATTTCCTTACAGTAAACGGTAAAGCAGAATTGCAAGAAGGAATGTTCGAGTTACTTCTGGCAGAAGGGCTTAATCTGACAGAAATTACCCTTATGGAAGCAGAAAGTTTTTCCGACTGGTCAGGCAGTATGAATTCTTTACTGTCAGAACCGCTTCTGGGATATAATGTTGGTATCATCGGTAATGCCTTAATAGCGGTACAGGGGGAAGCAGTCCCAGAACCTGCTACATGGATTCTGATCCTTCTTTCCGGCTTCGGATTTTATGCTGTGAGCGCTCGGAAATAGAATTAAAAAATCCAGAAAACGTTAAAATTTAAAGAAACACTCCGATTCCCCTCTTTTCAGGAGGGGAATTTCACTCCCTCCATTACGATACGGAATCCACTTTAAAATTCATGGAAGGGTAGTCCTTCCGATAGTCGTTTCAGCACGTGAAACGGAATTTTATAGTGTGTCGAATATCACTCCTAAAACAGGAATCCTCCCATGAAACGACTATTATCTTGTTTTCATTTGGAAATTTTTGCGCTCGTAGTCTCCCAGTTAATTTTTGTTACAGGAGTGCTCAGTGCGAAAACGTTTTATGTTTCACCTTCTGGTGACGACTCAGCCACAGGAACGGTCGCCTCACCATGGGAAACACTCACGAAAGCGCGAGATGCCGTCCGTGCGTACCGAGCGGAAAATCCGTCAGAGGCGGTCGCCGTCGAGTTGGCTGGTGGATACTACTTTCAGAAAACACCGCTTGTTTTTCTTCCGGAAGATTCTGGAACGGCAGATTTTCCCGTCACGTGGCGAGGGAAAAGCGGTGAACGCGCAATCATTTCCGGTGGTCTGACGCTTACAGATTGGCGAGATGAGGGGGACGGCGTGTTTTCCGCGCCCTGCTCTATTTCTGGACCGCATGTAGGAACGCAGTTATTTGTGGAGCGTCGTGTTTCAGAAGATACGCAGACTTTTCTGGAAATTCCGTCTTCACCGGAGAATCCCGATGTTCGCCGTGCGATTCGGGCACGTGCGCCGAACTGGAATCCGGACGACGCGGTGGGGTCTTATTTTTGGGCACGAAAAGCAATTCCTGCGGATAATCAGGGGTGTATAAAATATCGGCTAAAAAAAGGGGATATTGAGCCATTTCTTTACGACGCGGAAGGAAAAATGCTCCCCGACGTGCAGTTTATGACGTATCAGTACTGGAGTTCGAGTTTTAACCGAATTGCGAGTTATTCGCGTGAGACGGGTGTGGTTGAATTCACGCGGAATGCCGGACGTTTTTATCCTGACCAGCACGTGCGGTGGCACATCGAGAATACGCGAGCAGCGCTGGACGCACCGGGAGAATGGTATTTTGACCGATCGGAAAAGAGAGTGTTTTACATTCCGCGTGAAGATGAGGATTTAAGCCGAGACTGCGTGATTTTAAGTGTCTGCCCGCGTTGGCTGGTTGAAATTCGCGGGGACTGGAAAGAGAATCAGCTGGTTCAGCATCTCCATTTTGAGAATTTAACGTTCTCATACTCTGACGCAGATATTTCACCGGAGTATGAACACAGCGTTCAGGCAGCTCACACACAGCGCGGGACGATTAACGCGACGGGGATGGCGAGTTGCCGAATCACAGAGTGTGTATTCTCGCATCTTGGTGAAAATGGGATTACTCTGCTGGAAGGGTGTCATGAAAACGTCATTGAACGGAACCACATTTATGACGTTGGCGCGGCTGGTGTCACGTTCCCCGCCAATCCACAGGGCGTTCCGGAAGATGCGGCAATTATCCGTGAAAACCGGGTCGAAAATAACCTGATTCATCATACGGGCGCACTATTCCATTCCTCGTGTGGTATCTTTTTCGGTGGAATGGCGCAGTATAATACGGTTATGCACAACGAAATCTCCGACACCACTTGGGCAGGTATGCAGTACGGCTGGAGCTGGGGAAGTGGTCGCGCTTTCACAAATCATAACGACATTGGTTGGAACCACATTCACCATATCTCGAACGGCGTTATGAATGACCTTGCGGGAATTTACACCCTCGGCGACTTGGACGGTTCCCGACTTCATCATAACTGGATTCATGACGTGAACCGATACACGCGTGACTCGGTCGGTTACGGTGGTTGGGGAATCTACACAGACGCTGGCACGTCGAATCTCACAGTCGATTTTAATCTCGTTCATGACACACAGGACGCCGGACTGCATATTCATAACTACTCACAGCCATATCATACGGTAGTAAAAAATAACATTTTCGCATACGCGGATGCGCCAGGTTTTGCGCGTAACGCGGCAATGGACACTGAAAAAGATTTTGGCGTAGCGATCGAGAATAATATTAATTATAACGATGTGCCGGAAATGCTCTCCGGTGGTGGTTTTAAATTCGGTCCGAATCCGCGCGTCCGACTGAACCAGAACTGTTACTGGTACGTGAAACCGGAAAATGTGGGAATGGCTGAAAACGCGGAAAATGCCGACGTGAAAATTATCCCGACTTTCCTCGGAAAATCGTTCACGGAATGGCAGGAGAAAAGTGGTCTGGACGTGGCGAGCGTCGTGACAGACCCGCGTTTCGTGTCGCCGGAACACCGTGATTTTCGGCTTTTAGTTGAAACGCCGGTCAGGGAATTGGGATTCATACCGTTTATTTTGCGTGGAAAACCGGTAGAAATCGGAGAAAATTGTGTTATTGGAAACGTGCTGGAAAAAATTACCGTGAGTGACAATAAAGCTGGCGTAAATGGTGAAGCCGAAGAGAATGGTAAGAAAGTCGTAAATGTGGCGGACATGCCGATTTCTGCGGAAGAACTCGCGTTACGGACGGAGCCGAAACACCGAGCGGGACTTTACGGGGATGCAGAATGGGTTTCACGTGCGACGAAAATCCGTCACCGACCGTTACAGATTTTCGCGCCGGGACAGTTTAATGAACCGTTTACTGCGGATTTTGAGGAGGAAGAGCCAGATGAGTTACCGTTCGGTGTCTCTGCGATTCGGAGTCTGGAGCCAGAGCGCGCAAGTCAGGTAACTTCTTGGACGGTGACGGAGGAAGACGCATTTTCCGGGAAAAAAACCCTGAAAGTGACCGATTCGGCAGAACACCGAAACAGTTACGACCCGCACGTGATTATTCAGAATGTTTTTCCATCGGGGCAGTTGGCGTTCCATTTCGCGCTTAAAATCGGCGAAGGCGCGCATCTTCTTTGTGAAACGCGGCAGTATTCGCGAACGGTCGGACATTACGCGACGGGGCAGACGTTTCAGATTAACCCGGACGGTGTGGTTTCTGTGCATGGAAAGTCTCTGACGAAAATACCGCACGACGAGTGGGTGGAGTTTACGATTTACATGCCGAGTGAACCGTCGCCAGACCTGATTCGGCATTTAACCCTCATGCGGAAACCGTTGCCGGAGCAGAATTTTCCGCCTGAATGGACTCTCAAAATCCGCACGAAGGACGGTGAGCCACAGTTTTTCGGTCCGTTCCCGCTCGGAAAAGAATTCCAGACGCTGGAATGGTTCGCGATTTTATCACTCGGCGAGAAAGAATCCTCTTATTTTCTCGACGATGTACGTGTGGAACCGAAAAAATAGAAATTTTATATAGGACATGGCGTATGGGATACTGTTTTTGGTTATTTCTTGCCCAGACATTTTTCGGAGCGTTGCTGACCACGCAGGCAGAAACAGAAACGCGACTGGAAATGTACGCGGCTGAAGAAATGAAAGCGATTCAGGATTTCATGCAGTTTCAGGACGCGGAAGGGAAGTCAAACGAGCAGAAATGGTTGGCGATTCATCCTCATCTAAAGCCTTTTTCACCGCAGAAACCGTGGGAATGGCATGGGATTACGTGGAAAAAAGAGGACGATTTTTTGCGCGTACAGAACCTCAACTGGAGCGACGCGGATTTTGACGGAACGCTCGATTTACGGCAATTTTCGGCACTGGAGGAACTGTGGATTTTTACCGACCCGTGGGAATGGGAAACGATTCTGCCTCGGAAAAAAGGGAACTTGCGAGTTTTGTTGCCGGAAAAATCGTGTTTGAAACGTTTTATCTGCTGTGGAATAGGAATTTCCGAGCTGAACCTTGAAAATCAGCGTGTGCTGGAAAATCTTCAGTGCATGGAGAATCCACTCAAGGAATTAGACCTGACGCAGACGCCGAATTTAAGACATTTAGCGTGTGAAAACTGCCCGATTCAGGTTAAATTCGCGCCCCAAAACCAGATTGAGTTACTTTCCATAAGTGGCGATTCCTGGACATTTGAACAGATTTGCGCATTAAAAAACCTGAAATCAATCCGCTGGAAAACGACGAAAACGCTCCCCGACAATTTTATAAAACATGTTTCCAAATGTGAAGGATTAAGTTTCCGTAAAATATCGAATAGCAACTTGGATTTTTCCCAAAATCGAGAGCTGTATACGTTGGATTTAGAGGATTTACCTCATCCTGAGACGCTGGACTTGCGTAATTCAACGGAAATGAGTGATTTATCACTCAAGAACTGTCCGAAATTGCGAAAGATTCTCCTTCCGCATGTTTTTCGTCCTACGCGAGAAAATTACTATGACCTTCCGTGTTTCAGTTTCCGTGACATTGCGCCGGAAGTCATCGAATTTTCAGACGGCACCTCCATTTCCTACGAGGAATTTCAGAAATTGCAACTGGCAGCTTCCCCGGAGGAAGGCGTCGGATTTATGTAACCGATTTTAATGCTTCGGTATACGTGAGATTTTTTGAATACTTTAAAAGGTGTTAAATGAATCGTGAAAAAAGTGGAATTCAAGTCATTGGAAACCAGTGTGACAGGGAGATTGTCCTATCAGTGTGTCGATTCGTTAAATTTTTGAAACAACGTTACCCCTTTCCGATTCTGTTAAAAATTCATTTATGTGAGAGTCCCAAAGTTGTTGCTCCCATTAGCCGAGAAATGTGTTACAGTTGTATATGGGTTCCAGAAAATACCAAAGAAATTTATCAATATCCATACATTTTATGCGCAGTGGGCGACTATCTCGAAGAAAAAACGAAACATGGAAGGGATAATGCGTTGGCATCCTATTTGTTTGACATTTCAAGACAAGTTATAGCATATCAGAACTGGATTACAAAAGATTAAAAGTTTACGCAATCAATATCAAAGCGTCAAAACTTGTGGAACAGTATTCCGAAACGCGAGAACATCCATAACCCATGAATCGAACGGTGTATCGAGTTTTTACTCCTTTTACTTTAAAATACCATTTACATAATCAGAAAACCAATTCACAAGGGTACGTACGACATACCACTTGTGAATGATACCTTTCCTCCACGCGGCAAAATCTCCTACTAATCGGTAAATTTCACCACAATAAACTGTTCTGCGTCGGTGAGTGGCGTTGAAATCACGACGCGCTGAACGCCGGCGTTCTGATTTTCGTCGGGTCCCTGCGTCGTTTCGCGCAACTCAAAACGCGCGGCGCGATTCGTCGCATTTTCGAGGAAAATGGTGAGTTTCCGCGTCTCTTTTCCTACATTCTGCGTGAGCGTCACGCTCTTTCCGTCCTCCGCCACTTCCGCTTTCGCACGGGTATGGAACTGCCAGACAAGCGATTTTCCGCGCGTTTCTTCCGTGCCCGGTCCGATGATGTCCGTGATGATGACGCACGATTTCTCGCGGTTCAGCTCCACTTTCCGCCGAATGTAAGCGACCTGTCCCTTATATGCGTCGGAGAGGTTCGTCCACGCATATCCGCATTCCGAATCGGTCTGGAAACCATCGATTTTACTCACCCCTTTCGGGTCCTGATTCATACCATCGATACAGAACGTATTCTGTCCGCGTGTCGCAAGTCGGTAATATGTCCACCGTAATTTCCCGAAATATCCCGGCAAATTGTAATTATCCGCCCCTAAATCGACCGCCCAGCGCACCTGATTCCGCTCCAGAATGAAATTCCCAAGCTCCAGATGGCTATGATTCACGGCATTATCCCCCGCCTTAAACCCGACATACCATGCGTCGGGGTCGTTCCACGCGCTACGAAAAGTCGCAATTTCCGTCCCACGAAACACGAAATCGCACGGAACCTTACTCATGTCGCACGGAGCCGGACGATAATACCACACCGCCGTCGGATACACGTCTTTTCGGTATTTCAGGTAAAACTGCGTCCATTCCGGGTGTCCGTACCTATTCGCGAGCCACATGAGTTGTGAATTCGCATTATTCCCCGCCCCGGCATCCGCGAAATTGAACGAAATCCCCGTCGGTGACGTGAGCGCAAGCTGGGAAGCTGCCGTCATGTTAAACCCTTCCACATCCGAAACGCCGAAATCAGAACCGAGAGCGGACTCCAGCGCCTCAATGTAAAAAATCGTGTACAGCGTCGTGTAACACCAATACGCGGGACCTTCCGCCCACGCGCCGTCCGGCGAGAACGACTTCATCGCGACCGCCACATTCTTCACCCCCTCCTGGACGGTTTTCTGAATCAGCTCCCTTTTTTCCGGCTCTTTCACCTCGTCGGCAATCGCCAACGCACCCATCGCCATACCACCCGTGCAGACCTGATTCCAGTTATACGCCGACCGTTTCCACCACAGATTTTTCGCGCCGGGGACAAGTCCCTTCTCATAAATCGCGTCAATCATCAGCTTCTTATCCGCCTCGTTCAAGTCCACATAAAACCAGTCGAACGCGACCGCAAAAGCCGCCGTCATTTCCGCAGTGTCCAAAAAGTGCGACGGATTCCAGTCCGGAAACGCGGCTGCTGCCCAAATTTCCTTCATCGCGCGCTCTCGGCAAGCATTTTTCAGCACGTCGTCCTCCGTCAGCCGATAAACCGATCCGAGAGCCAACACACGCCGGAGACACCGACGACTCTGCGTCAACAACCGCGGTCCGATGATGATATACTCGACCGTTTTCGGCTCCTCAAGCAACTTTTTCGCCTCCGCCTCCACGCTGGCATACAGAGCCTGCAAGTCCGCATCCGTTTTCAATAGCGCAACCGTCTCCGCCTCCTGTTTCGGCGAAATCAGCACGCGCGGATGCACGGGATTCACCTTTCCAATATCCGGCGTCGTCCCAGTCTCCGCCCCTGCGCCATTCCCGACGCAGAAAGCCAAAGAACAGAGCAGAATCACATACCATTTTCGTTTTAGGTGGGAAATCATAAATTAATCCTTTCATAAATAAAGTACACGAATGTTAATCTTTTCATGAAATGACATCCTGGGGAGAAACCATTTTTGCAAAATAGGTTTCCCCACTCACAAATGTTTTGTGTCATATACCTAAAACTGAATTTCTTCTGATTTTACGTCATTTCTCTTTTTTTGTTCATTTTTCCAGCACATTTCATGTAACTTCTCATAAAACCGCTCGTCGGGGAGCGAAATCAAAAACGGCTTGCTTTCCCCCTGAATGGATAAAAGTACAGAATCCCGCGTCGCGAATTTCAGCCCTAACGGCGTTCCGTCGGCAAACGTGAGCGTAATCGGGAAATCCGTTTCGGATTTTTTATCCTGTAGCTGTCTTTTCTGCGTCTTGAATCGGTTTTTCAGTTCCAAAAGTTCCTCTCCCTGAATCAAAAACGTCTCTCGCGCGTCCGTGGCGGCTGGGTCTGAAACCGATTCCGATTTCATAAGATACTCGATTTCCAGCTGTTTCCACTCCCCCTTCTCGATGGAACCGTATTTATTGGGCAGGCTGGTACAGGCGAATAACCCCAAAAAGTAAAAGAAAAGAAACCAAAAGAAAATCACGGCGTAAGAACCGCACCCGATACATTTCTCGGAAAAACTGGGAGATTTTTGGGTTTCCGGAGATTCAGAATTTTCTAAAATTTCTGTTATCGGCGGAAATTTCCGGAAATATTTCAGGTACGCGCAGAGAAGATATACCAGCAAATTGCCGATTCCAGCGGATAAAAACAGTAAATCTAGGGGGATGTGAGAGGTCGGAATCACGACATTATCGCGGAGAATATCCGAAATTTGCGCGACGCAGTCCGGTCCGACACATCCGAGAATCAGAATTGCGCCGAGAATGCCCGCCCAGATGGCTTTCCGACGAAAAAAGACGTAGGCGGACAGAATCGCTCCGGGGCCCAGACCGTAGTACAAGTAGTCCTTCATGAGAAATTCCAGCGAGCGCGTCTGTATCAGCTCTTTTACGAAAAACGCAACACTCGTCGCCGCGAGGACTACAAGAAGAAAATTCAACATCGCCCACGCAACAATAAACGGCGTCACAAGAAAAGTCAAAAAATGAGCCAAAACGGACGTTGATACAGATTTCATAATCCCCCTCCTGAATTCAAGTCGATCCATTTTTGAAAAAATACGTTTTGGGGTCAATTTTCGACCTGTTTATCGATTATAACACCGAAATTTTTGAATTACAAGGGGGGGAGGACAGAAAATCAGAAAAAAAATAAGAAAACGAACAATTCACAAGTAATGTTCCTTTTTAAACTCATCCCACGCAGTATAAATTCTATCCAGAGTTTCCCGATTTTTCTCGAAATAAAACTCGTCCGGTCCGGTTAAGCTCATGTGTCCCCGAATGGAATCCATCAAGTAATCCTCCAGTCGGTCACGCCGAATTTCGTACTCATAGAGCAACTTTAAAATTACACCCGCGTAACTAGAATATTCATCAAAATCACTCGGCATCGGGTCCTTATAAACCCCAATCGGGTCCCAATATCTCCACAAAATCTCATTAATCCGGCTCAAAAACTCCGTCATTTCCCATCTGCTCGGCTTTGGCATCCGCTTTCTCCTCAATAGACGTTTAATAAATACCTGAAACGTAGTCGTTTTTGAAAAAATTACTCCCAATATTCCTTATTTTCCTCTTCCTCCTCCTTCAAAACTTCCGTTTTTCCGGTAATTTTCAGCTCAGAGCAATTAAAAAAAGCCATATTTCCTACATATTCCACGCTTTCCGGAATCATAATTTCTCGGAGACTTATACACCCCATGAACGCACACCTCTCTATCTCGGTCACCATTTTCGGAATATTCACCGATGAAAGTCTCTGACAGTTACTAAAGGTATTGTTTTTGATGATTGTAATCCCTTTCGGAAGGTGAACGGAGGTTAAATCTCGATACCCACGAAACGCAGAATCTCCAATTTTCGTAACAGGCAGACCTTCAATTTCATCAGGAACCGCCACTTCACCTTCACGAATTCTGGAAGCCGTTATCGTAATTTGATTATCGCACCGGACATACTCAAAATCGCTCGCAGGACTCGGCATTTTCCGATTCCCCATTTCCTCTTCCGCAACTTCATCTCCACAAACCGTTCTGCTCGCAAAAATAGACGAAAAACCGACCATGAAAAAGAGAACTAACGCAATTTTAGTTAAATTTCTCATAGCTCAACTCCCAAATTCAAGCACGATAAACAGTGTTCATTAAAATCTCTCAAAACGTTTCCAAAATCGCATTCACTTCCTGCCACAAAATTTTCGTAAACGCTTCCGTCCCTGATACTCGAAAATATTTCGGAGTAAAATCAGAATTATAATGCACAACAATTCCATCAACAGGCATAATGATGAATGATTCCGTCCCCAAATACTGGACAGCCAAGTAAGTCGAGGGAAGTAATTCAGTATCCATGTTTTCAAATTCAAACTGAATCGAATTCGTGAGTTTTTCTCGAATTTCATCAGAAACTGGGAGCGTAATCTGAAGTGAACACGTCTGGTTTTTGGCTGTCTCCTCCTCCGCATTTCCATTCATATACGCATAAATCAGCGTCGCGGAACCCGTGCGCGAAATTTCTCGTAACCGCAAGTTCCAATCCTCCGGCAATTTCTCCAATTTCACATTTTCAGTCTCTGAAATCGTCTCTTCATCCTCTTCTGTCTTCTCTATCTTCTGCAATTTTTCTAAATCTTGAAAATTTTGAGTGACTTTTTCCGAGAATTTCTGCGAAAAATTTCCCTCACAGACAATCTTGTCTCCGTGTTCTGGACGACTAAAAATCAAAATTCCCGAATTTTCGCGCGTCGAATCCAGATTATTCTTGGTTGCATAAAAAAACAGAATCGTATTTCCGGAATCCCCAATAATCCCAACTCCGGGAGCCAGCCCAAGAGTCTGGTCTTTCGACACAAGTGAAATACTGTGCGGACGAAATTCAAAACTTTTCGCCAATTCATGCTGTTTTTCCGCATTTTTTAGCAAGAAATACGAACCATCTACTTCCCACTCCACGCCGTCCGATGCCACCAACATGTCGCGGACGTTCTGATTCCACGTTTCAACACCTTCCGTGAGCAATTTTTCACAGCGTGCCTGAACTTTTTCTGCAAGATCGTCTCCGCAAGCCGTTTCACTCGTGAAAATAGACATAAAACCAACCGCGAAACCGACCGCGAAAGGGAAAAACAACGCGATTTTTGTTAAGTTTCTCACCCCGTCACCTCTCTGATTTCACCACCTCAAGAAACACACAAAAAAAGCGCCGAAAATTTCTCACTTTCAGACGCTTTTCTCTTTTTGTCGGAATAACTTACGCTTTCTCCGCGATACGTTTCATCGCACGCGCGTCGGTAAGCGCAGCATTTCGTAATTCAACCTCTTCCAGCGTAGAAGCCGGTCTGGCAGAAGCATCCGCGAAGGCTTTTTCCGCAATCTCCTTCGTAATCTGAGATGTCGGAATCGCTCGGCTCGTCATCAACGTGACCGTGTTGTTGAGCACTTCAACAAAACCGCCCGATACATAATACGAATCCGTCTTTTCCCCATTCTTAATCCGAAGTTCACCAGCTCCCAAACGACCGATTACCGGAGTGTGGTTGGATGCAATTCCATAATCGCCATCATACAGCGGTAACGAGACGAATTCTGCACTCTTCTCAAGCACCACTTTTTCAGGCGTGACTACGATGCACTTAATTTCCATGATTAACTCCAATTCCCGTCACGGGAGTTCTCGGGTTAAAGCAGGAAAACAGGAACTCGCCCCGTCTTCCCACTCCTGAATGCGAATACTATTTCTTCGCCGCGGCTTCCATACGTTCCGCCTGTTCAGCAGCCTGTTCGATGCCACCAACATACATGAACGCGGATTCCGGCAGATGGTCCCATTTTCCTTCGTAAATTTCGTTGAAACTGCGAATCGTTTCCTTCAGCGGCGTGATTTCGCCCTTCTTACCGGTAAACGCTTCCGCAACGAGGAACGGCTGAGACAGGAAACGTTCCATACGACGCGCACGATGAACCACCAGTTTATCCGCTTCGCTCAGTTCGTCAACACCCAGAATGGCGATGATGTCCTGAAGTTCACGATAACGCTGCAACGTGGACTGAACACGACGCGCACACTGATAATGTTCTTCGCCCACATACTGCGGGTCCAAAACACGACTAGAAGACGCTAACGGGTCGACTGCCGGATAAATACCTTTTTCGGAAATCGCACGTTCCAGATACACAAACGCATCCAACTGACCAAAAGCCGTCGCTGGCGCCGGGTCGGTCGGGTCGTCCGCCGGCACGTAAACCGCCTGCACGGAGGTAATAGCACCTTTATCGGTAGACGTAATACGTTCCTGCAAGGCACCCATTTCGCTCGCCAACGTCGGCTGATAACCTACGGCGGACGGCATACGTCCCAGAAGCGCGGACACTTCGGAACCAGCCTGCGAGAAACGGAAAATGTTGTCCACGAACAGAAGAACGTCCATTCCAGACTGATCACGGAAGTATTCCGCCATCGTCAACGCGGAAAGTGCGACGCGGAGACGTGCTCCCGGCGGCTCGTTCATCTGACCGAATACCATACAGGTCTGGTCAATAACGTGTTTACCCGTCTGACCGATAGCGGCTTCCTGAAGTTCCAACCAAAGGTCGTTTCCTTCACGGGTACGTTCACCAACGCCTGCGAATACGGAGTAACCACCGTGCGCCGAAGCGATACGAGCAATCAGCTCCTGAATAATAACGGTTTTGCCCAAACCGGCACCACCGAACAAACCAGCTTTACCACCACGGACAAACGGTGTCAAAAGGTCGATAACCTTAATACCCGTCTCGAAAACTTCCGTTTTCGTGGAAAGGTCAGCAATTTTCGGAGCGTCACGGTGAATCGGCGAGAATGCTTTCGCCTTCACAGGACCACGGTTGTCAATCGGTTCACCAAGAAGGTTGAACACGCGACCGACCGTTTCCGGACCGACTGGAACCGTTACCGGTGCGCCAGTATCTTTGCACTCAAGACCACGAATCAAACCGTCCGTAGAACCAAGCGCGACGCAGCGAACACGACCGCTGCCTAAGTGCTGCTGAACTTCACCGGTAAGATTCAGCTTCACACCGTTTTTGTCCGATTCAATTTTCACCGCGTTGTAAATCGCGGGAAGTGAGTCTTCGGCAAATTCCACGTCGAACGTGGAACCGATGACCTGAGTAATATGACCGATGTTACTTGACATAATATGTTCTTTCTATGATGCAACGGAAATTTCCGCGCGTAGATGTTAAGGACAAATTTATGATGTATCAAACGATTTTGTCCATGTCTCCAGCCCCACAACAGAACCGGAGACACTGGCTCGGCTCATTTCAGAGCTTCAACACCACCAATAAGCTCGGTAAGCTCGCCCGTAATCTGGCTCTGACGTGAACGGTTCACCGCCATCGTGAGAGTCTGGATCATCGCGTCCGCATTTTCCGTTGCCGCCTTCATCGCAACCATTCGAGCAATCTGCTCACAAACGGCTGCATCCAGGAAACACTTGAACAACTTCGTTTTGAAACTCGCAGGAACGATTTCTTTCAAAATGCTTTCCGCAGATGGAAGGAAATCATATTCCGCGCTAAAATTATTGTCTGTGCCGCTCTTTTTCGCATCATCGTCACTGCCCAATTCGGTCAGCGGGAGAAGCGTCTCATGAACAACAGCCTGTTTGGACATGGAATAAAATTTGGTGTACACAATTTCCAAACGGTCAATCTTACCCGTCAGATATTCTTCAAGATAACGATTGGCAATGACTTCGACTTCGTCCCAAGAGGGCTTGTCTTCAAATTGCGTATACGTTTCCGTCGGCTTCACTTTACGAAAGTTGAAATAGGAAATACCGCGTTTACCTGCAACATCAAGAAGCGCGTTTTCAACTTTCTGCTCAGCTGCGTCGGTAACCTTACCAGTCATCTCATTCCAACGACGAACCGCACGGCGCAGAATTCCACCGTTATAACCACCGCATAAACCACGGTTTGAGGTTAAAACGAGAAGCTGCACCGTTTTCGTCTCGGCATGAGGAACCAATAATGGATGGGATACCTCCGCTCCGGAACTCGCCAAATTACGCACCATGTTGGTTAAACGATCCGTATAAGCCATTGCCGACATAGCTCGATCCATAGCACCACGGTAGCAGGCTGTGGAAATCAGCTCCATCGTTCGCGTAATCTTACGAATACTGCGAATTGACTGACGTCGTTTATTAAGCGTTTTCGTTTTTGCCATGATTGCGAATTCTTTTTACTTAAGTGTCATTACGCATTGAAATCTTCTGTGAATTTTCCAATAACGCGCTTCATTTCTGCTTCGATTTCGTCGCTGAGCTTCGCTTCCGCAGCGATTTTATCCCACGTCGCCTGTTCCTGTGAATGGAAGTATTCTAACAGGTTCTTCTCGTATTCCTGAACACGAGAAACTGCAACTTTATCCATGTAACCACGGGTTGCCGCATAAATACTAATACACTGGTCAATCACGTGCATCGGCTTGCAAATACCCTGTTTCAGCAGTTCGTTCAGACGATAACCACGATCCAGACGCTGCTGTGTCGCGGCGTCAAGTTCGGTTCCCATCTGCGCGAAAGCCTGCAGTTCACGGAACGCAGCAAGGTCAAGACGCATACCACCGGCGACTTTCTTCATAATCGGAACCTGCGCAGAACCACCGACGCGGCTCACGGAAATACCGACGTTCATAGCTGGACGCTGACCAGCAAAAAAGAGGTCAGGCTGGAGGTAAATCTGACCGTCCGTAATGGAAATCACGTTGGTCGGAATGTACGCGGATACTTCACCTTCGAGCGTTTCAATAATCGGCAGAGCCGTCAGTGAACCACCACCAAGTTCTTTGCTCAGCTTGCAGGAACGTTCCAGCAAACGAGAGTGGCAGTAGAACACGTCGCCCGGGTAGGCTTCACGTCCCGGCGGACGGCGCATGAGCAAGGAAAGCTGACGATATGCGACAGCCTGTTTACTCAAGTCGTCATAAACACACAGGGTGTGACCACCGTTGTAGGTGAAATATTCAGCCATCGCAGTACCGGCATACGGCGCGATATACTGCAACGGTGCGGGGGAAGACGCGCCTGCTACGATAACAGTCGTGTATTCCATAGCGCCATTCTGACGCAAAGTTTCAATCAGACCGGCAACGGTTGATTCTTTCTGTCCAACTGCTACGTAGAAGCACTGGACTCCCTTGCCTTTCTGGTTAATAATCGTATCGATAGCGATAGCCGTCTTACCGGTTTTACGGTCACCAATGATCAACTCACGCTGACCACGACCAATCGGCGTCATGGCGTCGACCGCTTTGATACCTGTCTGGAGCGCTTCGCGAACAGGCTGACGTTCTGAAATGGTAGGAGCATTAGACTCTACAGGACGTGTTTCGGTCGTCTGAATCGGACCTTTTCCGTCCAGCGGATTTCCCAGCGGGTCAATGACTCGGCCGAGAACCGCTTCGCCCACAGGAACACTTAACAAGCGACCAGTGCTGCGAACTTCGTCACCTTCCTGAATTTTCAGATAATCGCCGAGAATGATGATACCAACGGAATTTTCTTCAAGGTTGAATGCCAACCCCATAACTCCATTGGAGAACTCAACCATTTCACCGGCCATAACATCCGAAAGACCATAAACCTGAGCAATACCGTCACCGACTTCAAGGACGCGACCGACCTGGCGCACGTCAATACGGGATTCGTATTGCTTTATCTCCTGCTGTATTACTGAAGCGATTTCATCGGCTTTGAATTTCATGGGCGTTCCCTAATTCAATTCTGTTTAGGCGCATAGTTTTTAACGATATTACGACGCATATTTTCGAGCTGTGTGGCAACCGACCCGTCGTAAATCGTGTCGCCAACCCGGACCACTAAACCGCCTATCTGATTTGGGTCCACATTACAGGTCACTACGAGTTCTCCCTGGAACTTCGCCGCAAGGCCCTGTTTAATTTTCTCTACAACGTCCCGTGTAACCGGCGCGGCTGTCGTGATGACGACCGGTATCCGATTAGACAGTCTGTCGAAATTTTTCTGTGCTTCACTATAAATCGCACGAATGCAATCCAATCGTTCATGTTTTGCAACCACACGGAAAAAGTCGAACAGTACAGGATGCAGAACGTCTTTGAACGTCCGCTCAATCATGCTGATCTTTTCATCCGCAGGAATCAAGCGGCTCGCCAAAATACGTTCATAGTCCGGATACACATCCAGAACATCCTTGATAAATTCTGCGTACTCGCCGAGAATTTCCTTGACCTTTTGCAAATCATTATCGATGACTCCAAAGAGTGCGTCCGCGTAAACACTGCCAATTTTCTCCACGGTAATATCGGGAGATGCCTCGGCGGCGTATCTGGAATCTAACGCATTGACGTCGTTTGACATGGAAACCTCGATGTGGGGTGATTTATGAAAAAGTTCAAAACACTAACGTTTTGTGTCGTAACGACAGAGGATGAACTCTCACCCTCTGTCATGACTTCTATTTCCCAAGCTTGGCAACAGCCTGATTAATCAGTTTCTGATGGGAACTTGGGTCAAGATTTTGCTGCAGGATTTTGCCCGCCAATTCCACGGCAAGCTCGGCACTCATTGAGGCCAGCTCTTTCTGAGCCTGAACTTTAGCGTTCACAATTTCCTGGGTTGCAGCCTTCTTTTCAGCTTCGATATCCGACTTTGTCTTGTTCAGTAACAAAGTGGAAGCTTTTTCGGCAGCAGCCTGAGCGTCTGCACGCATCTGCTGAATTTCGCTTTTGGCATTCGCCAACTGCTGTTTATAATCATTCAACAGTGCAACTGCGTCGGCATTGGCTTTTTCTGCATCACTTCTCTGATCCAAAACATACTGTTCACGTTTCGTAAGGCCTTCCATAATCGGGCCCCACGCAAATTTGTACAGGATGATCAGCACCAAAAAGAATGTGATAGCGGTCCAAAGCGCCAGATCTGTGCAAAATGGGGGGAGAATACCTCCCTCACCATGTTCGCTTCCTTCGGCGAAAACACACGTCGTCATGTTCATGACAACGAGAACGGCAGCTGAAAAGCCAAACATAATTCTGTTCATAGTAACTTTCCTGTGTTTTCAGTCCTGATTAAACACCAGTAATTTTCTGCACGTAAAAATACGTTACAAAATGAATTACAGGATGAGGCAGATAACGAGCGCGAACAGCGTAGCACCTTCGATAAGGGCGGCGGCCAAAATCATTGCGGTCTGAATCGCGGAAGCGACTTCCGGCTGGCGAGCCATACTTTCGACGGCGGAAGCACCAATTTTGCCGATACCGAAACCAGCGCCGAAGATGATGAGTCCGCAACCAATCGGAGCGTACTGCTTGTAGATGTTGTCAACAACGTCAGCTTCAACAGCGACTTCAGCCGGAGCAGTAGCTTCAGCAGCGGCGACCGGGGCAGCTTCCGGAGCAGCAGCCGGAGTGGCATCCTGAGCCAGAGCGAACGAAACGAAGGACACAGCCATAACGAACAGCATGGTAACAATTGCTTTTTTCACGTTTAAGTCTCCCGTGTTTGAGGAAAAAATGAATTATCAAGTTATTTTTGAAAAATATGATACGTTATCCGACTATGTAAAATACGGAATGTATATTATTTAGTCTGTCACACACAGTGCGTTACATTTCTGTAACTCACTTTAGTGCGGGTGACGTGCCATACCGATAAACAGCGACATAAGGAATACGAAAATGTACGCCTGCAGGAAAGCAACGAAGATTTCCAGAAGGCTAATCGCAATGCAAAGCGCAAGCGACGGAACTGTGACCGCAGTCCAGAGCAACCAACCGCTCGTAACGGCAGTGATAAACGACGTAAACACAGCAAGAACCAAGTGACCCGCGAACATATTCGCAAAAAGACGAATGCAAAGCACGAAGTGTTTCACGAACAGTCCGAAAACTTCAATGACGAAGAGTAACGGTTTCAGAATATAACCCAAACCGAACGGGACGTCCATGTGCGGGACTTGCGAGAGCCAGAATTTCACCGGACCAAGTTTCGCAGAACCAGCTAAAACGAGGGTTAAAAACGCGATAATCGCAAGAACACCCGTCACCGAGTAACTGGCGGTCGGAGAACCGAAGCCCGGAATCATTCCGAAGAGGTTCATTCCAAGAATGAAGAAGAATACCGTCCACAGAAACGGCACGAATTTATCGGCACCATGACCAATGCAGGGACGCGCGACTTGGTCGCGGATGAACAGAAGAAAAACTTCCATCAAGTTACTGAACCAGCCACGTACCGGCTCGCCCTTACGGATTTTCATGGCGAGTGGCACGAAAATGAGAATCATGATCAACGCGACCAACGCCTCGATGAGCATGAATTTCGTGATTTGCAATCCACAAATCTCCGGCAATTCGAAATGCACATGAAACGGGAAGTGTAATTCCGTGCCGTCGTTTACATGTCCTGCAATCTGTGTAGTATCCATACAGTTCCTCTTTTATAATTCTAATCTGTCATTCTTCGCAAGATTTCCGTCTTTCACCTATTCTCTTTTAGGGCATCCGTTACACTCTCAGCGTCTATTGCCAACTCCAGTGATACTTCCGGAGATGTCGGTGAAGCGTGATCGAGGCTCTTGGCTCTCTGAATCGCAACGTGAGTGCTCACGCCTAGTAAAAGTGGATAATATGCGAAATATGACCCAATTATAACACATTGTGTAATTTTGTCTAGTGGGTAATGATAACTTTTTAGCGAAAAAACTAGAAAAATTACCGGAATAATCGTTCTCGGCAACGAAGCGAAGAGAAAAGCAGCCCCAGAATAGCTTGCGTGGGAGGCTAAAACACGTCCCTGAGCATATTCTCCCAGAAGTGCACCAACGAGACAGGCAACGAAACCGGTAGACTGCGCAATAAATGCAGTCGTGCTGAGCGAAAAATACACGCCAAGGGAGATAATCCCCCAGACGGGTAACGTCGCTTTTAAAATTCGCAGGTAATTCATAAAATCTCGCTGGTAAGATGGAAGGAATCAGGTTAGAATCCACAATCAGGAAATCTCACCCATTTAGTTATATAAAATTAAATATACCCATTTTAGAATATTTCGCAAGCCCCCCCGGCAAATTTTTTTGGGAATATTGACAAAATTTTAAAAAGAGTTATAATATAAATATATATTGTCAAGTTTTCGGCAGAAAATTTTCCTTTTTACGATAAAAAACGGGGGAATTTCTCCAAAACTTTTCCCCGATTCATGATTTTTTTGGAAAATTTACCATGAACCTGCTCACAGTCGACGCTGTTCGTAAATATTATGGTCCCGATCCCGTTTTGGACGGAGCTTCTTTTGAGATTCACCCCGGCGAGAAAGTCGGTCTTGTCGGTCCGAATGGCGCGGGAAAGAGTACGCTCATGAAAATCATCGCGGGTCGTGAAGATTTAGACGCAGGAACTGCCGAGTTTCATCCTTCTATTCGCGTCGGTTATCTCGAGCAGCAACTGGAACCGTCGGAACGGACACTGTGGGAAGAAGCGCATCTAGCGTTGGCAGACCTAGTGACCTTACAGAATGAAGCACTTGCGGTCGCGGAACAGTTGGCGGCAGAAACTGACCCGAAACAGCATGAGCGTCTGGGGGCGCGTTATGACCATCTACAGCAGGAATTACTGCGGATGGACGCGTATAATCTCGATTATAAAGTGGAACGCGTTCTGCAGGGGCTGGGATTTCTGAATAAACAGTGGGAAACGCCCGTTTCTGCGTTGAGTGGTGGTGAACAGAACCGACTGATGTTGGCGAAATTGTTGCTGGCAGAGCCGGATATTATGTTGTTGGACGAACCGTCGAACCACTTGGACCTCGAGGCGACGGAGTGGCTGGAAGAGTTTCTGATGGAGTCCGCCGCGTCGGTTCTGGTGATTTCCCACGACCGTTATTTTCTCGACCGCGTGACGAATCGGACGCTGGAGCTTTTTGCCGGGACGATTGACTCCTATACCGGTAATTTCTCGGCTTATCTGAAGCAGAAAGAGGAACGCCTTCTCGTTCAGAAGCGGACATACGAAAAACAGCAGGAAGAAATTGCGAAAGCGGAAGATTTCATCCGCCGAAACCATTACGGAATGAAAGCGGGACAGGCAGAAGACCGACGGAAAAAGCTGGAGCGTATCGAGCGTGTCGACCCACCGCGAGAAATCTCTGCGCCACCGATGGGGATGAAGGCGAAAGACCGTTCCGGGGACATCGTTCTCCGCGCGAAAGAGCTGAAAAAGGAGTTCGACCGTGTTCTTTTCCAGAAGGTGACCTTCCAGATTGAGCGTGGTCAGCGGTGGGGACTTATCGGTCCAAACGGTTGCGGAAAAACAACGATGTTGCGCTGTTTACAGGGGATTATGGAACCCGACGCGGGGAGCGTCCAGATTGGAACCGGCGTAAAAATCGGGTATTTTGACCAACAACTTCACTCCGTGGACGGCGAGAAAATGGTCGTCGACTCGATTCGTCCCAGTCATAAAGAGATGGACGAGCCGGCGCGTCGCTCACTTCTTGCACGTTTCGGAATCACGGGCGATCAGGTTTTTCAGAAAGTGGATTCACTCAGCGGGGGCGAGCGTTGCCGAGTGGCGATGGCGCGACTTGCGAGTGAAGACGCGAATTTCCTGATTCTCGACGAGCCGACGAACCACCTTGACCTGTGGGCACGCGAGGCACTGGAAAAGAATATGGCGGATTTTGAGGGGACGGTTCTTTTCGTCAGTCACGACCGTTATTTTATCAATCAGGTGGCGACGCACCTTCTTGTGGTGGAACCGGGTCGTGTGCGTGTTGTGCCGGGAAATTACGAGACATGGCAGAGAATGCAGCAGGACGCGGCGAAAATGGCGACGCAGAATGCACGTCATACGCACGATGACTTGTGGAAACACGGTCTTCAGAAGCAGAAGAACGGCAAAAATGCCGCAACGCCGTCTAATTCGGGAAATAGTGGTAAAAATGCCGACGCGAGCACGAAATCTGCAACAAAATCCACACCGAAATCGGATGCAAAACCTGCGAAAAAGCGGAAGTTCCCGTATCGGAAAGTCGTGGATATCGAGGACGAAATTTTCATTCGTGAGACACGGATTCAAGAACTTCAGAAAGACCTGCTCGACCCGAAAGTGCTCCGGGACGGCGAGCGCGTGAAGGCGACGCAGCAGGAACTGGCGGAGGAAGAGGAATTGCTCAAGACGCTTTATGAACATTGGGAAGAAGCGTCGGAATTGAACTGGTAATCATTCTGCATGACGGATTTTTGGCCACGGTTTCGGAAATTTTAACAAAAAATTAAAAAAATTCGCCTTTCGGAGAAGATTTTCTCGAAATAGGTCTTGTTAAAAATTCTAAAATCGGTAAAATAAGAATGAGTGTATACGGATTTTTTTACACGTCGACAAAATTGTCGGAATTTTGCCCGCGTTTTCCTTTCATTTTTCACTGAAACGTTTTTTCATGGTTAATAGCGTCGTTAATCCGTCTGATTCCGAAGAAAAAATTACGGAAGAAATCCAGAATCC
>JAUNAI010000301.1 GCA_030527705.1 Planctomycetia bacterium
ATAACTGCGACTTTTACGGTACTTACGAACATTGCGCCGAACAGCGTGAGGGGAAAAACGTTCCGATTTTACTGGAGTAAACTCCGTAGTTTATTAACCTCCACACGGTCAACTGTCATGGTTACTAACCAATCATGACAGTTAACTATTCGTGAGGCTTTCACGAGAGTATTTATGAGACATTCGTGAGGTAGAAAACGGTAACAAGAAAAAACTCTTATGATGGGGGAGAGAATGTTGTTCTCTCTCCCTTATATGGACTAGAAAAGTTTCCCAAAAACTCTTGATAATTAAGTAAGGTAAGTGAAGATATTTTATAGTTTACCAAGGGAAACGTTCTTGTCTCCTTATTCTCCCTTTTTTAACCACGACAGACCATAAAATTTTGCTTTACCATCATTTCATGTTAGCTGAAATGATGGTAAAGCCGTCCTTTCCTAAATGTTTATATGGAATCAGATAAAATAACGCGATGTCTCCCATGAAATCCGAGGAAAATTATTTTTTCGGATTTCATGGAAAGATATCTGTTATGATCGGTTCTATGGAGTCCAACATACTCACTCAGCACTCGTACTACAGGTAGACCCCTGTTCTTTTCCACTCACTTTCTGCCACTCGCCAAACGTTTCGACCGTGAAATAATTCTTTCCCAGCCACCGAATTACGTTCATTCCCTTCCACTGCGCGTACTCGTTATTTTCCATCGTCAGCGCGTCGAGCCAATCGTTTTCCATGCGAAGACATACTTCCGTCGAATTCAGGAACTTATTATTACGTACCACGAAATTCTTCGTAGGTGCCGAGTTATTATAGAACATCAGGTGCCCACCATTCACGTCGGGACGCTGAGAGTGTGACCAACAGACACCCGCGTCGATACAGACGTTATTCTCGAACAGAATATTCTCCGTCAGACCATTTCGGTTCCAGTACTCGAAAGAGTATTCCGAATTCGTGATATAATTATTCCGATACGTAATATTCCGCTGAATCGAGTCGTTTTTCTCTCCACCATTTCCCTGATTCGTAAGCGCAGCATCATAAACTTCCCAGATTCGGCATCCTTCCACGAGGCAGTCTTCCGCCGAATTCCAGAACTCAATCGCGTTTCCGAAACGTACCGGTTTTCCGTCCGGACGCGTGAACTGATGACCGCCACCGATATAGTAAAGCTCACAGTCGCGGATGGCAATCCGTTTCGTACTTCCGCCACCGAAACCGTGCGCCGCGCCATAAGCGACCGCAAGATTTTCATAAACCACATCATGACAACCACCCTGATTAATGACCGTCGAGCGAATCGCCAACTCGATACTCTCGCACGTTTTCGCAGGATTTTCGTCCCAGTACAGGAACACTCGGCAAGATTTCGCGTCGTAATAGTAATCGCCAGGTGCTTTCAGGTCGTCCATCGTCCATTTTTTCATTCCGCAACGGTGATATTTTTTAAAATTCCCGTGGTCGAAAATGATATTCCCCACATCAACCGGCAGAAAGAGCGAGCGATCAATTTTCGCCTCTTTCAGGCTCTCAAAAATGACTTCCAGTTGCGTATCCGCCGGGATTCCACCGATACTCCAGTGCCAGACGAAATTCGTGTTCCCTTCTTCCGGGAGTTGTGTATCGTTCGTCCGCAGGACCAGTTCCACAGTTTTCCATTCTTCCGACACCTCGAATTCCCCAACCGATACCTTCCGTGACCATGGAGAACGATTATACGATACAGCCGGACCGGGAAGCTGTAATTCACGATTCGCGCGGACTTTCAGCGTCAGAATCATCGATTCCGGGAATTTCTCTGTATCGACTACTGGCCCCCAGAGCTGGATGTGATTCCGTGCTTTTCCACCATTTTTACAGTCCAGCGTCAATTTTCGGCATCCGTCCTCTTTCGTCACCGACATTTTCACGTCTGCACCGTTCTCTTGATGTTTTCCCCAACCTTCTAAAAAGTTTCCGTCCACATCGCCGAGAATTTCCGGTTTCGTCTCGCGTGTCGCCCAGATGTTCGGCGAGACTTCCACCCAGTCACGTTCCTGAGAGGCTTCCGCAGAACCGTAGAAAGTGGGTTTCGACTTCTTTTCATTTCCATAAGCACCATAATAAACCGGATTTCCCGGCTCGCCAGAATGTGGCATGACGACACCGCGCCACAGACCACCACGTTTCCAGAGAATACGGTCACCCGGCTGGATTTCTTTCGCCTTATTCACTCGGTCAATGCTTGCCCACGGCGTTTTCGGCGAAAGACCATTATTTTTATCATTCCCTTTCGGGGAAACATAATACGTCGCGCAGAACGCCTGCGTCGCGAAACACAGTGCTAGAAGTGAGGAAAGAAGGATATATTTTCTCATGAATTTAACTCCTTTTTATTCATCATCATTTTTACTAATGACTATAATTCGTTGGTACTAGTAATTCTTCATTACCCAATTATTTCTCCGTCCGAATCTCGTACATGGTCCGACCGATTTCCCGCACACGCTCAATCGTTTCAGGATACGGCGTGTCCGCGATGTCTACCATGCCAATCTGATAGTTTTCACCGTCGAAACGGCCCGTCGCCGGCTGGGCACCGTACTGGAACCAATGCGTTCCGACAATCGCCGGATGTTCCACCGCAGAACGAACGTAATTGTAATATTTCTGACCGCGTTCTTCCTGATTTTTCGCGCCACGCAGCCCCGTATGGAACACGCCACGATCTAACGCTCCGAAGTGGAATTCACCGATAATCGCCGGCATATCCACTCCTTCCGGTAACTTAAACGTCGCCAACGTCTCCTCGTATCGGTTATAACTCATCACATCCACGGTTTTCGCCATCGCATACGCCGCGCGGTCATTCACCCACGCGAATCGGCAACCCAAATCGAGCGTGTTCGGCGCGGCGGCTTTCAACTCTTCACGAATTACACGGAAATACTGTTCCGCAATCACTTCATAGAACGCACCCAAGTCTTCCGCAAGTTTCGCGTTTTCCTTCACTTCCACTTCCGTCGGTGCGTCAATTCTAGTCAGAATTGCATCCCAATCTGCGTAATCCTTCTTCCAGGCAGCGTTAAGAGCGTCTACTGTCTCATACTTTTTCTGGAGGAACTTCACAAATTCGATTTTCGCCGGCTGATTCGCGGGAGAAGCAAGAGACGCAAGCGAAAGAGAATACTCACCACCCCACGAAAGTTCATTATTCGTGAACGCGCCGAGGCAGTATGGACTGTTCAGCGCCTCTTTATTGATTTTCACGGAATGACGCATCGTGATTCGGAACTCATCCGCGAACGGGTCCGGGAACTTACCCCAGTAACCGGAAGAACCCTCAATAATCCGTCCACGAGCGTACAACGTCACGACGTATGGCGTTTTATTCAGACAGAAAATATCCGAGCTCGACCAGTTTCCAATTGTGTTCATTGCCCAACTTTCCAGACGATTATGAGCGACTTCCGCATGAATTTTCGCAAAATCCGCGCCATATTTCCGTAAAAGATTCGACTGCGTCCAGTTATACGTACGGAATTCGCCTTTATCTTTATAAAAACCGATAGAGCTGGAACCTTTCCCATAAAACGGTGATTTTTCCGGCATTCCTTCATAATAATGCTCGCGGTGAGAAATCGGTCCGTTACCATTTCCCATACCAACACAGTCGATTCCATGAGACCAGAAAAGATGTCCTTCTGGCGTGATGAACCACCATTTTCCGTCGATTTTCTCCACACGGAAATGCCCCGTCGCTTCACGTTTCGGTCCGTTCAGCCACCCACCGTACTTATCCCAACATTCTGGACGCGGATTTTTCTCCCAGTCCGCTTTTTCCGCTGCTATCCGTTCCGCGAATTCCGCGTCATTGTGCAGTTTTCCTGGCCAGTCTTCATGTTTAAATTGACCGTAACAGTCAATCATCGGGAAAAACTCTTCCGGCGTCATTTTCTGCCATTCTGCCATCAGTTTCCGCTGATTCTCACCCTCGACTGCCTGAATACTGTAAATGCGAAATTTTACCTGTTTATCATTATTTCCAAGATAGATGAAACAGGAAATCACTTCCCGCCAGTCCAGCGACGCGCTCGTCGTATGCGTTCCACCCGGAAGTCCGCGCATTCCAACGACTTTTCCCTGAAGCTGTTCAGGAAAAACGCTTGGCAACTCAATTTTCTGTGTCGTTCTCGTTTTTGCAGGTATCACAATGTGTTTCATAAACCAGTTCGCGTTATTCTGGCGCGCGGCCGGGTCGTCGAAACGGACACAGAGCGTCAATGTTTCATCTTCTAGGTTCTCGATGTCAAAATGCACTTCTGAGCATCCACCCAGATTCCATTTTCCATACCAGACTGGACCAGGCCAGGAATACCCACGCCCGTGCGCGAAAATTTCGACCGCCTCGCCGTCCTTCACGAGTTTCGCGTCCGACGCATTTAACTGATGAATTTTCATTCCCGGCTTATAAATCGTCACCACTTCTGCGGCGTGCGCGAGAGTTCCGCATATGGAAACGATTCCCGCGATAAGAAGTGCGCCAATAAGAGAAATTTTATATTTACGCATAAAAAACCTTTCATATTCATTAATATATCAATTCCACTTAAAAATTTCACGTCGGATAGTCCTTCCAGTAATCGTTACAGAACCGCGAAACGACGGAAAACGGAAAATTTTAAGTAGAGTAGGCATAGGATCACGCTTTATG
>JAUNAI010000302.1 GCA_030527705.1 Planctomycetia bacterium
CGTTTTTGATATTGTTTATTTGGTATTTTTATTAGCCGATCGTTGGGTAGGAGTTCAGAATGCGTCAGAACTTTTTGATGCGTCTTTTTATCGCATTTCTTGTTTTAGGACTGCTTTCGTGGGGCGAGAGCGTGTTTTCTCTGAAATTTGCCGACTATGCGCACGTTTCCGCTACGGTTTACGCTCAGGAAGAGGGTGAAGAAGGGGACGCGGATGTCGAGGAAGGTGAGGAGGACGCGGATGCCGAGGAAGAAGAACTCGGTGAGGATGAAGAGTACGTAGACGAGGAAGGTGAAGAAGACGCGGAAGGCGCGGAAGAAGACGTTTCTGAAGATGAGAATGCTGACGGAGAAGGCGGGAATGCGGAAGAGAATGCCGTCATGGTAACGCCAGTGCCGGTTGCGCCTTCAGTTCCTGCAGGACCAGCGATTGGGCCGTCGTTGCGGACGGTGGACGGTTTCGGCGGTTACGCGGCGGTCTGGAAGATTCTTGCGGCGATTGTAGTGTATTTAGTATGGGTTTTCGCGCTCGACTGGGCCAGCACGGACTGTTTTATTTATTCGTTTAACGCGAAAAAATGGGTTCCGATTATTTATGGTTCTTTCTGGGGCGGAATGATTCTGTTCTGGCTGATTCCGTTTTTCTGGGTAAGTTATCTTTTTCTGTTGGTCGGAACGATTGTGCCGATTGTGATGTTCGTGAAGATGCACAATCAGGATCTGTCCAGTGGTGAACAGGTCATGACGCCGGAACATCTGCGTTTCGTGTTCTCGCAGTTCATGCGGAAATTCGGTGTAAAAATTGCGGCGAAAGCCCGTGACCGACATGAAATTGGTTTCCCGGCCATTCTGCATCCGTATGGGAAGAATAAGGTGGATACGGAACAGTGGCGGATTCAGGCGCGCGCACATGATGGTTTCCCGAATGCGCGTGAAATTCTGTCGAAGTTGCTTGTCGTACACCCAGAAGGACTGATGCTGGATTACACGGCAACTGGTGTTTCCTCGCGGTTCCTGTTGGACGGTGTGTGGAATGCGTCGGAAGGTTTTACGCGTGAGCTGGCCGACCCGGCTTTACAGGCACTGAAAATCCTGTGTGGAATGAAACCGGAAGACCGGAAAAATAAGCAGGAAGGGACGTTCCGCGTGGAATTCGAGTATGATTTCACGTTCCCGGAAGACCGACTGAATATTAAACATGCGGAAGAAGCATTACGCGACGCGCAGGCGGAAGATAATAAGGCGCTGATTCGTGAAAAAGAGCGTGATTTGGAACGTGTGAAGGAGGCGGCTCGTGCTCCGGAAAAACGGAAACGTGAGATTATTATTCACCTGACGACGCAGGGTGTTCAGAGTGGTGAGCGTGCGATTCTGATGTTCGAGCAGGGGAAGAGTCCGTTTAAATCCATGGAAGAACTCGGCATGACGGCTGAAATGGCGGCGAAACTGAAGCAGGAAACGGGCGGAAATAAAGGTGTTTTCGTTTTCGCAGCGCCTGCATCTAACGGGCTTCGCACAACGGTGAAGATGGCACTTCTGAAAACGGACCGTTATACGCGTGAGTTTTATGAAGTAGAAGACGGAATCCATGAGTATGATGAAGTTGAGAACGTCACGAAAGTGCCGATTCACACGAAAGATATGGAAGAGTGGCGCGGTGAGTTGCGTAACCTGTTCTTGAAAGACCCGAATGTCGTGGTGGTACGGGATATTCCGTCGAAAGATGTACTGGATGACATTCTGGAAGAAGTGGAAAATGAAGACCGATTCATTATCACAACTTCCCGGTCGAAAGATGCAGCGGAAGCGCTCTTGCGGATTATGGCGACGAAATGTGACCCGCAGAAATGGGCGAAACATGTTCACGGCGTGTTGTGTCAGCGTCTAATTCGTAAACTGTGTGAGCACTGTAAAGAAGCGTATGTTCCGCCGGTGGAAACGTTGAAACAGATTGGCGCGAAAGAGAAGATTAAGTTGTATCGCCAGCCAGCTCCGGTCCAGCCGAAACCGGGAGAACCGGCTCCGGAACCGTGCCCCGAGTGTCGTGGACTGGGTTATTCCGGTAGAACGGCTATGTTCGAGTTGATTGTGGTTGGTGAGGAAACGCGGAAAGCACTTCTGACCACGCCGAAACTTGAGGCTGTCCGTCTCGCGTTGAAAAAGGACGGAAACCAGTTCATGATGGTAGAAGGAATGCGTCTGGTACGTGAGGGGATCACGTCCCTGCAGGAACTGAAACGTGCACTATCGTGAGCGTGATAAGCGGAAACGGAGAAACGTGCTGAAAATGAGTAGGTTTTTACCTAAAAAAGGACGGAAATCCGGGAAAGTAGCGCAGGTTTTTATGTCGGCGTTTCTCGTTTCCTGTGGGTGGGTGATGACGCTCGGTGTAGGAACGCTCAACGCTGCGAGAAATGAGACGGTTTCTGAAAGTCCATACGGAATGTGTGCTCATTTAGCGGGCGGGCAGGAATATGAGGCCATGCCGAGAAATCTGGAGTTAATGCAGGAAATCGGCGTGGAGTGGGTCCGTTTCGATTTTTCGTGGTGGGGAATTGAGGGACCGCGCGGAAATTGGCATTTTGAGCATCTTGACCGTGTGGTAAAACTGGCGGAAGCGGAAGGAATCAAGATTTTACCGATTCTGAATCATCCGGCAGGCTGGGGATGCCCGGTGTACGAGAATCCAGAACCATGGCTGGAGTATGTGCGACAGACGGTGACGCATTTTCAAGATAAAATCCGTTACTGGGAAGTCTGGAACGAGTCCAATTTACATGGTTTCGGGCACGGTGACGAGAGCACGGAGCGTTACGCGGAACTGTTGCGGAAAACGTATGAAGTGATTAAGTCGATTGATCCCGATTTACAGGTCGTGTATGGCGGTCTGTCGGGCGCGCCAGCGGAATATTACGAAAAAACGCTTCAGGCGGGTGCCGGGGAGTTTTTTGATGTGGTGAACATTCACCCTTACCGTGGCGGAATGGTCTCGCCAGTGGCGGTGGAGCGTTTTCTGAATGAATTGCGGACGTTTCAGGAACTGACCGTAAAATACTGCGGGAAAGAGAAACCGCTCTGGATTACCGAGATGGGGTGGGCGACGCCGCCGGAATTAGGGCGAAACGCACGGTGTTTAATCGGCGCGTCCCTTGCGCGACTGTTCCCGGACGGAATCCCTAGGTGTAATGTAACCGGAAACGGCGACGCAGGTGGAAAAGCTGGGAAAATTGGTGTTTTAGCAGATACGGCTTACGTGCCGGCTAATGGTCTGAGCACGGAATTCTGGGAAAATGTGTTACCGAGCGGGATGGAAGCGCAGGTCTTACGGATGACCGACCTACTGGAACTGGACCCGGAAAAGACGCCGATTCTGATCATGCCGCCGGGGGAACATTTTCCGTCTTCCTGCGCGGTGGAACTGCAGAAGTACGTGAAAGAAGGGGGAACGCTGATTCTGTTGGGTGGCGTGCCGTTTTATTACCAGCATGTTCGTAGAGAAGATGGGCTGTGGACGCAGGTTCCGGGAAATCCGTATGGCGGGAAACTCGACCATGATTTTCGGGTGGACTGGACTGCGTGGTGGCTGAAGGAAGGTGTTCCGAAACAGGTAAAACTCGTGCTCGCGCCGAACGTGAAGAATGACGAAAAAGCGGCGGCCGCCATGAAAGATTATCCATTGGAGAAGTTGGACGGCTCTCGATTTTTCACGGATAAAATGCTGAAACCGGGAGACGTGATGGAACCGATTCTCGTGCCGGAGGCGGTGATGGGAGAGGACGCGGAAGTGGCAGAAAACGCGGAAAATTCCGGGACGGAAACTGTGAAAAACGCGGAAAAAGCTGGATTTAACTTGCCGAGCGCGTGTATTTATCGGTTTAACAGCGACTGGAAAGGGAATATCGTCGTGAGCGCGATTCTGGGTGACATGCTTGGTAATACGAATCTGTGTCTTGCGGACGAGCAGGGCGTTTACCTCTCGCAGGCGATTCTTCTGGCGCTGTCGCACGGCGTGGAGAAGTTTTTTAACTACGAATTCCAGGCTAGTGGCACGAATCCAGCAGAGCCGGAGTGTCATTTCGGAATCGTGAATATGGATCTGACGCCGAAAAGTGGGTACGTCGCGTATCAGAGCCTGACGAAAGCGCGTCCTGCCGGCTCGGTGAGCGAGTTGGTTTCCATTCCTGAAAAAACGGAAAAAGATGAACCGTGCATCGTGTCGTGGAAACGCCCGGACGGTCAAATCGGCTACGCAATCTGGATGCCGAGCGGGAAAGTCACGAAAAAAGTGCGTATTTCCGGAAAAATCACCGACGCTTTTACATGTTACGGAAAAAAAGTTGAGTTTTCCGGTAAAGACGTTTCCGAAGAAATGGCATTTTCGGAAGAGGTGACGTATTTTGTCGGCGAGGATTTAGAAATTCACGTCGCGAATTTTGAGTAGTTAAGAGGGGATAAATGCTAAAATAATACAGCATTTTTAACTGGAAAGCGGAAACCATTAAATCTCCCACAGATCTCACAGACTTTCACAGAAAGGAGTGGGATTTTAGAGAGTGAAAATGATTTAAGTCACCGAGTTTTTCGCTTTCCGGGACCCTGTATTTTTCGGCACTTCCCACAGAAGAGACAGAAGAGACAGATTTCACAGACGGATTTTAAATGGTCATAATCATTTTTAATCACACATG